>JASHUC010000472.1 GCA_030040235.1 Gammaproteobacteria bacterium
CCGAGCAATGCGCTCAAGGATCATCCCAAGGTCGTCACGCTGCCGCACCTCGGCGCCTCGACCCATGAGGCGGAGGAGAACTGCGCGATCATGGTGGCCGAGAACGTGCGGGACTATCTCGAGAACGGCAATGTGCGCCACTCGGTGAACTACCCGGAGGCCGTTCTGCCCCGCGCGGGCGAGGCGACCCGCCTGGCCATCGCGAACAGCAATGTGCCGAACATGGTCGGCCAGATCTCCACCTGCCTCGCGACGGCCGGACTCAACATCGCGGACCTGCTCAACAAGTCGCGCGGGGAGTACGCCTATACCATCATCGACACCGAGGGGCCGGTGAGCGCGGAGCTGCTCGGGAAGATACGGCGCATCGAGGGAGTGCTCGCGGCGCGGGTGGTCTGAAGGAAGGCACGCGGCGCGACGATCACGAGCGGGGGTCGGCATGGGTCCAGGGGGTTCTCGAAGCGTTGGCACCGGGCGGCGGAAGACACCGTCCGCAGAGCCGTCCAAGCTGTCGCTGGAGTCGGCGCGCGAGCGCATCGACGCGGTTGACACGGCCATTCACGAGCTCCTCAACGAGCGGGCCAAGCTCGCCCAGCTGGTCGGCATCTCCAAGCACGAGCGCGGGCATCTGGTGGACTTCTATCGGCCCGAGCGCGAAGCCGAGGTTCTGCGCCGCGCCAAGGAGCGCAACCGCGGGCCGCTGCGGGACGAGGAGGTGCTGCGGCTGTTTCGCGAGATCATGTCCGCGTGTCTTGCGCAGCAGGAGCCGCTCAAAGTCGCCTTTCTCGGCCCCGAGGGCACCTTCACGCAGACGGCCGTGCTCACGCACTTCGGCCACTCCGTGCGGGCGCTGCCGCTGCCCTCGGTCGATGAGGTGTTCCGCGAGGTCGAGTCCGGCCGCGTCGACTTCGGCGTGGTCGCCATCGAGAATTCGACCGAAGGCATGGTCATCAACACGCTCGACCGGTTCATCACCTCGCCGCTCAAGATCTGCGGGGAGGTGGAGCTGCGCATCCATCAGTACCTCATGGGACGGATGCGCTCGCTCACGGAGATCGAGCGGATTTGCTCCCATCAGCAGGCACTCGCGCAGTGCCGCGGCTGGCTCGATGCGCACCTGCCGCAGGCCGAGCGGGTGGCGGTGGCGAGCAACGCCGAGGGCGCGCGGCGCGCGCGCGACGAGCAGGGAAGCGCGGCCATCGCAGGCGAGACCGCAGCGGAGGTGTACGGGCTCGACGTGCTCGCGAGCGAGATCGAGGACCGCGCCGACAACACGACCCGGTTCTTCATCCTCGGGCGCAGGCTCCTCGCCCCGAGCGGCAAGGATCGCACGACGTTGCTCGTCTCCGTCGGCCATACCGATGCGCCCGGTGCGCTCTTTCGGCTGCTCGAGCCTCTGGCGCGCCACCGTGTGAGCATGACCCGCATCGAGTCGCGCCCCTCGCAACGGCGCAAGTGGGACTACGTGTTCTTCATCGACATCGAGGGACATCCCCGGGAGCAGCACGTCGGGCGCGCGCTCGCGGCGCTCGAGAAGCGGGCGTCGCTGTTTCGTGTGCTCGGCGCGTATCCTCGGGCGGTGACCTGAATACGGGCCGAACCTTCAATGAGCAGCCCACTTCTGAGCCGCGGCTATCGGCTCCAGCCGGGAGGCAGCGTCGGGGGCACGCTGCGTTTGCCCGGGGACAAGTCCATCTCGCACCGCGCGCTCATGCTGAGCGGCATCGCGGAGGGCGTGAGCGAGGTGAGCGGATTTCTCGCGAGCGGGGACTGCCTCGCAACGCTCGCGGCGCTGCTCGAGCTCGGCGTGAGCATCGAGCGTCCGGAGCGCGAGCGCGTCATCGTGCACGGCGTGGGCGGTTGCGGGCTGCGCGCGGCGGCGAGCCCGCTCGACATGGGCAATGCCGGCACGGCCATGCGGCTCATGATGGGGCTGCTCGCGGGACGGCCTTTCGAATCCACTCTGGTGGGGGATGAGACCCTGATGCGCCGCCCCATGGAGCGGGTAGCGGTGCCGCTGCGCCTCATGGGCGCGAGCGTGCTCACGCGCGAGGGCCGGCCGCCCGTCAGGATGCTTCCCGGCCGCCCCCTCGAGGCCATCGAGTACGAGCTTCCCGTCGCGAGCGCACAGGTGAAATCGGCGATCCTGCTCGCGGCGCTGCGAGCCGAGGGACGCACCCGCGTCACCGAGCCCGCGCCCACGCGTGATCACACCGAGCGGATGCTCGCCGCCTTCGGGGTCGAGCTGGTACGACGGGGGGCGACGATCGGTCTGGAGGGAGGACAGACGCTCGGCGCGGCCCGCATCGAGGTGCCCGGGGATTTCTCCTCGGCCGCGTTCTTCCTCGTGGCCGGCTGCCTCGCCGCGAAGGAGTCCCTTACCCTCGAGGGCGTCGGCATGAACCCGACCCGGACGGGGCTGATCGAGCTGCTGCGCGAGATGGGCGCCGACATCCGCATCCAGCTCCGCGCGCGCTCCGCACCCTCCGCAGAGCCGGTCGCGGACCTCGAGGTGCGAGCCTCCAGCCTGCGCGGCATCAAGGTCCCCGAGGCCATGGTTCCGCTCGCGATCGATGAGTTTCCCGTCTTTTTCATCGCCGCGGCGTGCGCCGAGGGCGACACCCTGGTCAGGGGGGCGCTCGAGCTGCGCGTGAAGGAGAGCGATCGGCTCGCAGCCATGGCCGAGGGGCTGGGCACGCTCGGGGTGGAGCACGACCTGCTTCCCGACGGCCTGTGGATTCGGGGTCGCGGCGGGCTCGAAGGCGGCACCGTCGCGAGCCACGGCGACCATCGCATCGCGATGGCCTTCGCAGTGGCGAGTCTCAGGGCTGCCGCGCCGATCGAGGTCCTCGGCGTCGCCAACGTGGCCACCTCGTTTCCAGAGTTTCCCGCCACGGCTCGAGCCGCCGGATTGCGCATCGAGGAATTCTAGTTTGACGCCCGGCATCGGACAGCCGTTCGCCCGCACGCCGATGGGTCACTAGGGTGCCATCGGCCAAGGCGCCCGTCGTGACCATCGACGGTCCGAGCGGATCGGGCAAGGGCACGATTGCGAGCGCCGTTGCGCGTGCGACCGGCTGGCACCGGCTCGACAGCGGCGCTCTGTACCGGCTGGTGGCGCTCGCCGCCATGCAGCGCGGACTCGCTCCGGATGATGTCAAATCCCACCTCGAGGCAGCCTGCTCCATGGAGGTCGGGTTCGAGGAGGGCCTCGAGGGAGAACGCGTGCTGCTCGGCGGACGCTCGGTGACGGCCGAGCTGCGCTCGGAGGCGGTGGGCGCGAGTGCCTCCCGCGTCGCGGCCTGGCCGGCGCTTCGGGAAGCCCTCCTCGAGCGGCAGAAGGCCTTTGCCCGACCCCCCGGCCTGGTGGCCGACGGGCGCGATATGGGCACGGTGGTGTTCCCGGATGCCGAGCTCAAGGTCTTTCTCACGGCGAGCGCCGAGGAGCGGGCCTTGCGGCGATATAACCAGTTGAAAGACAAGGGGTCTGATGTTAGCCTTCCCGCCCTTTCGCGCGAGATAGCCGAGCGGGACGCAAGGGATTCGACGCGTGCAGTCGCGCCCTTGAAGCCTGCGCCCGACGCCCACGTGATCGACTCAACCGGCCTCGGCATTGAGGAGGTCGTCGGTCGCGTGCTCGCACTCGGACGCCGTCGGTCGCTGTGGCCCTGACCCGGTCGCAGTGGTCTCGGGCCGGCGGCACCGAACGGTGCTTCGCGCGCAAGGACCGGATACCGCGACAGGATGCCGCGGCGTGAATCACCACACTCGGACCGCGAAGAGGTGGCCCGAAGCACTCGAAGAGCACGCGCTCGGGCGTGCATGTGAAGGTATGACAGAAAGTTTCGCGCAACTGTTCCAGGAAAGTCTCGCCAATCAACGCATTCGCCCCGGAATGATTCTGACCGGCCTCGTGGTCGATGTGACGCCGGATAACGTCGTCGTCAACGTCGGCCTGAAGTCGGAAGCCGTCATCCCCCTCGACCAATTCAAGAACGAGCGCGGGGAGGTGGAGGTCAAGACCGGCGATCAGGTGGAGGTGGCGCTCGATTCGGTCGAGGATGGAACGGGTGAGACGCGCCTGTCGCGCGAGAAGGCCAAGCGCGCCCGCACATGGACGCGCCTCGAGCAGGCTTTCAACAATTCGGAGATCGTGACCGGTGTGATCACCGGACGCGTCAAGGGCGGTTTCACCGTCGAGATCGACAACGTGCGGGCGTTCCTGCCGGGCTCGCTCGTCGATGTGCGCCCCGTGCGTGACACCTCCTATCTCGAAGGCAAGCCGCTCGAATTCAAAGTCATCAAGCTCGACCAGAAGCGCAACAATGTCGTCGTCTCGCGCCGCGCCGTTGTCGAGCAGGAGTTCTCGGCCGAGCGCTCGGCGCTCATGGAGAACCTGCAGGAAGGCGCCGTGGTTCGCGGCACCGTCAAGAATCTCACCGATTACGGCGCGTTCGTCGACCTCGGCGGCATCGACGGGCTGCTGCACATCACCGACATGGCCTGGAAGCGCGTGAAGCACCCTTCCGAGGTCGTCAAGGTGGGCGACGAGATCGATGTGCGCATCCTGAAATTCGACCGTGAGCGCTCGCGAGTGTCTCTGGGGCTCAAGCAGCTCGGCGCCGATCCCTGGGAGAACATCGCCCGGCGCTACCCGCCCAACACGCGCGTGTTCGGCAAGGTCACCAACATTGCCGACTACGGCGCCTTCGTCGAGATCGAAGACGGTGTCGAGGGTCTGGTGCACGTCTCGGAGATGGACTGGACCAACAAGAACGTGAATCCCGCCAAGGTGGTGCACACCGGGCAGGAAGTCGAGGTGATGGTGCTCGACGTGGACGAGGAGCGGCGCCGTATCTCCCTCGGCCTGAAGCAGTGCAAGGCCAATCCGTGGAAAGAGTTCGCCGAGAACTACAATCGCGGCGATCGCGTCACGGGCCAGATCAAATCGATCACCGATTTCGGCATCTTCATCGGACTGCCTGGCAACATCGACGGGCTCGTGCACCTCTCCGACATCTCCTGGGATCAGCCGGGCGAGGAGGCGGTGCGCAATTACCAGAAGGCGCAAGCGGTCGAGGCGATGGTGCTCTCGATCGACCCCGAGCGCGAGCGCATCTCCCTCGGCATCAAGCAGCTCGCGAAAGATCCCTTCTCGAGCTACATCGCCGAGAACCCGAAGGGCAGCATCGTGCGCGGCACGGTCAAGGACGTCGATGCGCGCGGGGCGGTCATCGATCTCGGCAACGGCGTCGAGGGCCAGCTACGTGCCTCGGAGCTCGGACGCGACCGGGTGGAGGATGCGCGCGCGGTGCTCAAGGCCGGCGATGCGATCGAGGCGAAGTTCACCGGCGTCGATCGCAAGTCCCGAACGATCACGCTCTCGGTCAAGGCGAAGGAAGCCCACGAGGAGGCTGAGGCGGTCCAGAGCTACCGCTCGGAGCAGACCGCGACCGGCACGAGCCTCGGCGAGCTGCTCAAAGAGCAGATCGGGGATCGAAGCTGAACAGTACCGATTCTCACGCCCGGCCGCGGGTCATCCGGAGCGCCCGAGCGCTGCCCAAGAACATGACGAAATCGGAGCTCATCGAGATCATCACTGCGAAGCAGAAGCATCTGCCTGCCAAGGATGTGGAGCTCGCGCTCAAACAAATACTGGAGATCATGAGCGATGCGCTCTCGCAGGGCGAGCGCATCGAGATCCGCGGCTTCGGCAGCTTCTCGCTGCACTTCCGCCCGCCGCGTCAGGGGCGCAATCCGAAAACCGGTGAGGCGGTGGCGCTCTCGGGCAAATACGTGCCGCACTTCAAGCCGGGCAAGGACCTGCGCGAGCGTGTGAACGACGGGGCCGATCGGCCCATCCGTGATTAGGATCTGAGAGGGCGCGGTTCGCCCGTGTTCGAGGTTCCTCCCGTTCTGCTCGCGATCGCCTTCGTGGCGGTCGGCTTGGCCGCGTGGCTGCTCGGACGGCACGCGGGCAGGCGCACGGTGCGCCTGCCGCGGGACTATTACGTCGGGCTCGATCATCTCATCAACGACCGCTTCGACCGCGCGGCCGAGGTCTTCACGCGCGTTGCAGCCTCGAAGGACGATGCGGCGGAAATCCAGTTCGCGCTCGGGAGTCTGTTCCGCAAGCGCGGCGAAGTGGATCGCGCGATCGCGATCCACCGGCGGCTCCAGGACCAGGGCGCCCCCGCCATACGCGACCGGGCGGCCTTCGCCCTGGCGCTCGACTTCCTGAGCGCGGGTCTCATGGACCGCGCGGAGCGGCTCTTCGAGGAGCTCGCCGCATCGCGCGAGCACCGCCGCGATGCGCTCGAGCACCTGCTGCGCATCTACGAGCAACAGGGCGACTGGGCGAACGCGCTGAAGGTGTTCCACGATCTGCCTGCGGATCTGCAGCAGGAACGGCGGAGCGTCGCCGCGCATTATCTCTGCGAGCTGGCCGAGCACGCGATGCTGCAGGGCGAAGCCGAGCGCGCCCGCGCGCTCGTCAAGCAGGCGAGGAGCCACGATGCGACACTGCCGCGCGCGGACATGCTCACGGCCCGCATGATGGAGGCCGCGGGGGATGCCCGCGGCGCGCTCGAGCGCTACCTCGGGGCGGTCGAGGCGGCGCCCGGACTCGCGCTCGAGGTGATTCCGCGCCTGCTCGTTCTCGGCGAGCCGCTCGGGGAGCGACAGGTGATCGAGGAGCTTTGTGCGCGCCTCAGGCGCACGGGCCGCCTCAGCCCGCGCCAGCTCGCGTGGTTGCTCGCAACGGCGCTGCCGCTCGAGGATGCCACCCGGCTCGAGCGCATCGCCGGGGACCTGATCGGCCTCGAAGCGGCGGCCTCCGCACCATCGCTCGGCCAGCTCCTCGCGCGCATCGGTGAGGCCGGAGGCCGCTACCAGTGCAGGGAGTGCGGGCTCTTGAGCGTCGGCTGGTTCTGGCGGTGTCCCAAATGCCGATCGTGGGACGGTATGAGGCCCGCCGTGTTCAAATGGGCGGAGCGCTCCGAGGAGACCGTGACACAGGGTGCCACGGGCGGCGCCGCGCTGCTGTGATGCTTTGATGCTGTGATGGTTTTGATGCTTTGAGGCTGTGACGTTCAGGAGCTTGTCATGAGGAGCCACGCGCATTCGGTCATTCGCACGGCGGTATTTCCCGTCGCGGGTCGAGGCACGCGCTTTTTGCCGGCGACCAAGGCGAGCCCGAAAGAAATGCTGCCCGTCGTGGACAAGCCGCTCATTCAATACGCGGTGGAGGAGGCGCTAGCGGCCGGAGCCAGTCGCCTGGTGTTCATCACCGGCGCCTCCAAGCGCGCAATCGAGGACCACTTCGATTCCGACCAGGAGCTCGAGCACATGCTCGAGGCTCAGGGCAAGAGCGATCTGCTCAACCAGATCCGCAGCGTGCTGCCTTCCTATGCCGCCTGCATCTTCATCCGCCAGCCCGCCCCGCTCGGACTCGGTCACGCCGTGCTCTGCGCTCAACCCGCGGTCGGCTCGGAGCCCTTCTTCGTGCATCTCGCCGATGACCTCATCCGCGGCGAGGTGAGCTGTCTCGAGCAGATGGCCGAGGTTTACGACGCCAAGCGCGCGAGCATCGTGGGTGTGGAGGTCATTCCGCGCCGGGATACCGAGAAGTACGGCATCGTCGCGGTGGAGGCGGACCGCTCGGCGACGAGCCGCGTGCGCAGCATCGTCGAGAAGCCGCGACCCGCCGCAGCCCCCTCGACGCTCGCGGTGGTCGGGCGCTACGTGCTCACGCCCGCCATTTTCGAGCACCTCGAGCGGATCGGCCGCGGGAGCGGCGGGGAGATTCAGCTCACCGATGGCATCGCGGCGCTCATGCGCGAGGAGGCCGTCTATGCGTATCGCTTCGCGGGCAAGCGCTACGATTGCGGGAGCAAGCTCGGCTATCTGCAAGCGACCGTGGAGTACGCGCTCGGCCACCCCTCGTTGGGTCGCGACTTTCGCAAGTACCTGCAAGGGATGATACGCTCGCCAGCCGTGCGCCCGCGTCGCTGAGGAGGCGGCGCTCGCGAGCCCTCGAGCTCTACGCGCCGGTCGGTCGCGGCGCGCGTAGCGCGACGGGAGGGGATGGGCTCACCACCATGAAGTTCAGGAGGAGTTTCACATGGCCACTCGCCGCAGCAACGCGTCATCTCGCACCGCCGATTCCGCCCGGTCTGTCGGAGCGGCAGAAACCACTCGCACCGCCGGGAGCGGCTCCCCGGCCGTCTCGACCGAGGCGCCCGCCGCGCAACGCCGCCCGCAGGCTGCGAAGGGCCAGCCTGCGCCCACGAAGAGCGGCCCGGTCGCCGTTTCGGC
>JASHUC010000473.1 GCA_030040235.1 Gammaproteobacteria bacterium
AACCCGACGCCGGAAGCGAGGCCGCGGTGAGGCGGGCGGTGCTCGCCGCGAGGAGCGTGAGCTATTCCACGGGCCCGAGCGGGGTTCACCTCGAGAAACTCTTCGAGCAATGGGGCATTCTCGGCGAGATCCGCAGCCGCATCGTCGTCGCACCCCCGGGAGTTCCGGTCGGATCGCTGGTCGCAAGCGGGGCTGCCGAGCTCGGATTCCAGCAGTTGAGTGAGCTCATTCATCTTTCGGGGGTCGAGGTGGTTGGACCGCTGCCGCAGGCCATCCAGATCATCACGATCTTCTCGGGTGGCATCCCGGTGCGGTGCGCCGAGCCCGGCGCCGCACGTGCGCTGCTCGAGTACCTGGCATCGCCTTGCGCCTCTGAGACGAAGCGGCGCCACGGCATGGAGCCCGCGTGAGCCCATCCGACTGGGACCTGCCGTGCGAGCCGCCCTCCAAGCCGATCGTGGAGCGGCTGGACGAGCCGATCGATGCGGCGGGAGAGTGCTGCCTGGAGGGCGGCAGACCGTGCATCCTCTTCAGCGGCTGGGATTATGCGGAGGACTGGTCAGGCACCTTCGTGCGCGTCGTGCCGCACGCAAGCCTCGCGCATGCTCGGGCGCTCGATCGCAAAGAATTCTGGGCCCGGGTGCGGGAAGTGCACGGTTTGCCGCACGGCGGCTCGTGAGCCAGGGGAGAGTTGAGAATGTCGCGATCATTCATCGGCGGGGCTTCGGTGCTTCTGGGCGGGGCGTTGGTGCTTCTCGGGGCGGCGCGCATCGGACTTTCTCAAACGCCGGCTCCGGCGGCCGCTCCCGCAGGCCCCGCGAAGCCGGCGAGCGCGCTGCCGATCTACTACCCGAGCATGGGTGACATGATGACGATGCTCGTGCAGCCTCGTCATACCAAGCTCGGGCTCGCCGGGAAGGCGCAGAACTGGGTGTATGCGAGCTACGAACTCAACGAGCTGCGCAACACCTTCGGTCGAGTCGCCCATACGATTCCCGTCTATCGCACGATGAACACGGCGCAGATGATCACGGCGATGACGGAGCGGTCGCTCAATGCGCTGGACCACGCCATCATCGCAGGCGACCCCGTTCGATTCGAGGCGGCGTACGCCGAACTCACGGCAGCCTGCAACGCCTGTCACGCCGCCGAGCAGCACGCCATGGTCGTCATCAAGGCGCCGGACCGCGCGATGTTCCCGGATCAGGACTTCCGCAGCACAGCCCGGTGAGTGCGCGGCGCGGGATCAGCCCGCAGATAATGCCGGCTGCAACGGCTGGGATCGGCGGCGGGGGAGTTTGCGCGTGGCCGGATCCTTCACGAGATGCAGCACGCGCGCGAAGAACTTGTCATGAGACCGCGTGGCGCCGATGTGGATCAGACCGCTATGGGCGAGATCGTGAGCGAGCACATCGAGCGCGCGCTTGAGCGTGTCGCCGTCGAGTGACCCGATCACATCGTCGAAGACCACCCAGGCAGGCGAATGCAGCACGAGCCGGGCGAAGACGAGCGCCTGCTGCTCATCTGCGCTCAGCGACTGGTCCCATCGGCGAGGCTCGTCGAGTGCCGGAGCGAGCCGCTCGAGTCCCGCGCGCGCGAGCGCATGCTCGAATGCCGGCGCCTCGAAGCTTTCGACCCGTCCGGGATAGGCGAGCACCTCGCGAAGCGTTCCGGGCGGGATATAGGGGGTACGGGGAACGTAGAGGATCGTCTCGCCCTTGGGTCTCACGATACGTCCCTCTCCCCAGGGCCACAGGCCGGCGAGTGCGCGAAACAGCAGGGTCTTCCCGGTGCCGTGCTCGCCGACGACGAGCACGCGATCGCCGGCCTTCAGCTCGACTTCGGTCTCCTCGAGTTTGGTGCAACCCGCCTGTGAGGCGATCTCGAGGTGGTCGAGCTGGATCTTGCCCGCAGCTCCGTCGACCATCGAGATCCGGCTTTCCGCCGGATGCAACGCGTCGGTCGTGATCACGGCATGCCGGAAGAGCGCCACGCGCAGCAAGGTGGCGCGCCAATCGGCGATGGTACTGAAGTTGTCGATGAACCACCGCAGCGAGGACTGCACCTGGTTGAAGGCGCCGGCCGCCATCATGAGGCCGCCGAACGAGAGCTCGCCGGAAAAATAAAGCGGCGCCGCCGCGATGATCGGCGCGACGAGCGTGAACCAGCCGTAACCGGCCGTAACCCAAGTGAGGTTGGTGAGGCCCGTGACGATCGCTCGCATCGCGGTGAGCACGTGCGAGAGATCGAGCTCGAGGTGGCGTGCCTCGTCGCTCTCCCCACCCGCGAGCGTGATCACATCGACGTGCTCGTTGACACGAACGAGCGAGAAGCGCAGATCCGCCTCGCGCGCGTATCGCTCCGCGTTCCGAGCGATGAGGTTGCGCCCCGCCCAGTAGGTGAGGAGCGAGGCGGAGCCGGCGTAGATCACCGCTGCCCATACCATGTAGCCGGGCACCGCGAAGGAGTGTCCCCCGACACGCGCGGTGAATCCGCTCGAGATCTGCCACAGCACCCCGACGAAGGCCGCGAGCAGCACCGCCGCCTGCGCGAGTCCGACGCCGAGATCGGAGGACAGCTCGGTGAGATGGCGGGCGTCCTCGTGCATGCGCTGATCGGGATTGACCCCGATGGGTCCGGCATGCGCCAGTCGGAAGGCGCGGCGCGGCTGCATCCAGTTTTCGATCAGATCGTGAGCGAGCCCCTCGCGGAGCCGCACCTTCAGCGTCTCGCCCAGCCACCTCTGCGCCACGTTCAGACCCAGGAGCCCTCCGGCGATCATCGCAAACACGCCGAGCTGCACGATGAACTCCCCGAATTCACGGTGCGCCAGCGCATCGTAGAAGGGTTTGTTCCAGCGATTCAGGCGAATCTGTCCGTATGCGGTTGCGATGACGACGACGACAACCGCGGCACCGAGGGCGAGCAGCGTGTTGCGCACGGGGGAGGACCAGAGCGCCCGGAACATGATTCGCAGCTGCGATCCGAGCTCCGACTCGGCGGCTTCTGCGGCGCCGGAAGTTCCGGGAGCCACCTCTGTCGATGGATTCGGCATGCCTGCACCTCATCGCCTGCATGGCCGCATCCCACCCCGGGGTGCCCGTCCAGCCGGCAGTTCAGATCGCTACGCAGTAAACCACACCGCACCGCTCAGGGCTCGGTGCCTGCGAGCGGGGACTGCCCCGATTGCCGCGCAGGGTGGGACTCGATCGATCGAGGAAATTCTGAGACGATGTCAGCGTGCAGCCGGATCCCAGGACTCGCCCTTACCCTCACCTTCGGTGTTCTCATGAGTGTGAGCCCCCTCGCGGGTGAGCCCGCGCCCGCCTCGCTCCTCGTCAATGTTCCGCGTCTCGTCACGGCGTACTTCACCGAGCTGCCGGACCCCAGCGTGCGCGAGCAGCGCGTGGCATTCGGCACCTCCGGGCACCGCGGCAGCTCGCTCGAGCGCAGCTTCAACGAGCAGCACATCCTCGCCGTGAGCCAGGCCATTTGCGATTACCGCCGGGAGCAGGGGATCGACGGGCCGCTTTACCTCGGCATGGATACGCATGCGCTCTCGGAGCCCGCCTTGGCGAGCGCGCTCGAGGTGCTCGCGGCCAACGGCGTGGAGGTGATGATCGCCGCGGGCACGCCTTACACCCCGACGCCCGCGGTCTCCCAGGCCATTCTCTGCTACAACCGCGAGCGCGACCGTCACCTGGCCGACGGCATCGTCATCACCCCGTCGCACAACCCCCCGGACAGCGGTGGCTTCAAGTACAACCCGCCGAATGGCGGACCCGCCGATGTGGGCATCACGCAGCGCATCGAGCGCCGGGCCAACGAGCTGCTCGCAGTGGCGAGAGACATAAAGAGAGTGCCCTTCGAGCGTGCCTTGCAGAGTGCGACGACTCATCGCTTCGACTATCGCGGGGCGTACGTGCACGACCTCGCCGCGGTCATCGACATGGAGGTTATCAAGAGTTCGCGCATCCACCTCGGGGTCGATCCGCTCGGCGGCGCCGGCGTTGATTACTGGGCCGCCATTGCCGAGCTCTACGGTCTGGCGCTCAGCGTCACGAACCAGGCGGTCGACCCGACCTTTCGCTTCATGACGGTGGACTGGGACGGCCGCATCCGCATGGATCCTTCATCGCCCCACGCCATGCGCCGCCTCATCGGCCTCAAGGATCGATTCGATATCGCCTTTGCATGCGATACGGACCACGATCGCCACGGCATCGTCACGCGCAGCGCCGGGCTGCTGCCGCCGAATCACTATCTCGCGGGGGCCGTCTCGTACCTGTTCAGGAACCGGCCGCAGTGGAAATCAAGCTCCGCAGTCGGCAAGACCCTCGTCACGAGCATGATGCTCGACCGTGTCGCGACCTCCATCGGCCGCCGCGTGTACGAGACGCCCGTCGGGTTCAAATGGTTCGTGGGAGGGCTGCTCGATGCCTCTCTGGGTTTTGCCGGAGAGGAGAGCGCGGGCGCATCGCTCTTGAGGCGCGACGGGACGGTCTGGACCACCGACAAGGACGGCATCGCACTCGCACTGCTGGCCGCCGAGATGACTGCACGCAGCGGTGCCG
>JASHUC010000474.1 GCA_030040235.1 Gammaproteobacteria bacterium
GCCGAGCTCCAGGCGATCAAGTTCGGGGCGCGGGTGGCGGTCCCTCGCCGCGCCGAAAAGCTCCACTCGAGCACCCGCCCGGGATACTACGAGGTCTCTCTGGATGACGGGACCACCATACTCGGACGCTCGATGGTGATCGCAACCGGAGCCCGCTACCGCAAGCTCGGGGTGCCCGAGGAGGACCGCTTCCAGGGCGCAGGGCTTTACTAGGCGGCGACCGAGCTCGAGGCTCGGCCCTGTAAGGACCAGGAGGTCGTCGTGGTCGGCGGAGGCAACTCCGCCGGGCAAGCGGCGATGTTCCTCGCATCGCGCGCATCCTGTGTACGCCTCGTGCACCGTGGCCGCGACCTTTCGGACAGCATGTCGCAATACCTCATCGAGCGTCTGCGTCACGCAGACAACGTCAGCATCGAGACCGGGTCACAGGTCGTCGAGCTGTCCGGGGACGAACACCTTCGAACCGTCAGGATCCGCGACAGCGAGGGGCGTGTCGCCAAGCGCCCGACTGGGGGACTCTTCATCACCTCTCGGGCGTCTTCGTTGTGGGCGATGTGCGCTCGGGCTCGGTAAAAAGGGTCGCCTCGGCGGTCGGAGAGGGATCTGTCGTCGTCCAGGCCATTCACGCGCGGCTCGGGTGAGATCAATGGATCTCGGCGGTCCTCGTCGCCTCGATCTCGCTCGGGTTGAACGAGATCTTCTCCCCACCGATCGATGCCTGAAACATTGCGCCGCCCTTGGCAATCGTGAAGACCGCCATTCCGTTGTGGTACGCGCCGGCGGTGGTTGCCTCGTTCGGGCCGTCGCTCGCGCCGGCACCCGCGCCCGCCGTACCGGCCGTTGCCGAGGCCGCCGCGGTCGCAGCGACCGCGCTCGCATTCGCGCCGAATTCGAAATGTCCGAAAACGACGCGATCGAACGCGTCTCGATCCCGGAAGAAGACGATCTCGCTAAATTCCTGCCCGCCCAGTTGCGGCCCGACGCTCAACTGACTCAACGACGCATCACCGATATAGCGGCCATGTGCGAAAACCTGCCCCTTGCCGTGGGCCGCGCCAATGCCGAGCGCTCCCTCCTTGATGACCGGAAAGACCGCGTACGCGTAGCTGTGGGCGAAGAATGAAGCGCTCGCCCCTGCATTCTCGAATAGGTTGATCGTCTCGTCATAAGGGCCGGCCCATGCCGTCGATCCCAGCAGCAGCAGCATGGGGATGGGCAGCATGCGCGCGAATGGTCCTCTCATGGTCGTTCCTCTGATTTGCGGTTGTGTCTCGCGATACGGACAGCCTATGACGCGTACGCCAGCCTCAACAACACGCATTCAGTGGATGCTGGGTTGCATGCCAGTGGATGACGAAGGGCGCGACAGCTTATGGCCCACCGGGAGGTGCAATGCGGTGGGATCGCTCCAGAGCAAGCGCGACGTAATCGCAAGCTGCGCTCGTTCGCGGCCGCTTCGAGCATCGAGTACATCTGCGGGGAGAGCGTGGACATCTCGACCACTATGGCGGTCGTCTTTGCGGCGGGAATGACCTTCCCAAGCGTGACCGCCTCCGAGGGCGTCGCACCCGCCTCGGCCAGCGGCGGCTGCGCCGCCTGAGTTCTCGGGCAATCCGTCTAGGCTCGCCAGGCGCGTCCCTTGCGCAGAACGGCCCAAAGCGTACTCTTGCAACCTCTTCATTGCATGCTCCGGCTGGAGAAAGCGATGACAAGCATTGTTGCAGATCCCCATTACTTCGACTGTCCGAGTTGCAAGGCATTCGAAACGTTGCGACGGCTCAGCGGAAGGGACCGGGGTATGGGCTCCGATGAGTACGAATGCCGTGAATGTCATAGCCGACACCGGACGGAAGACCTCGAGCGGGAGTCGGCTAGGCGCAAGGCGATCGAATGAGGCGCGCCGGTACCTCGAGTTCGCACCGCCCCACGAGTTGCCGGGCAGTCAAAGTCCCGATTCGACCGATGCGAGGCGAGGCGGTTATGGCCGGGCAATTGCGCCGTCACAGCTTGCTCTGATCCCGGTGCTGCCTGCAGCCCGCTGGATGGCCCCTCGCAACCCCGGAAAACTCATCGTGGATGCCTGATTACCTGGGCCTGCCTACATGGAACCCGGCCTATGCTGCTCCACGGGCGCAGAGTTTTCTTGTGCGTTACGTTCGCCCGGTTGTGCTTTTGTGCTCAGCTATTGAGCAAAAGCCACATTGCCATATCGAGCCGAGCCGGTGTCCCCTTGCCGGCACCTGTTTCGTCAAATAGCATTCACGTTGTCCAAGCCCGACTGATCTGCGTCCCGCTATCCTCGCCAGGGCCTGGAGGCCCGATGCGATCTCGTGCGGCATGGGAGGGGTATGGAGCCCTCGATAAGCCATCGGCGTGCTCCAGACGGGACGCTCCTCGTGGAGCTATCCGGTTTCTGGAATCTACGAACGACGCAAGGGCGGGCGGCGAGGCTGCTTGCCGAGCTCGCCAAGGTGAGCTCCGCAGGAGCACTGTGGGACCTGACGCGCCTCGATGACTTGGACGTTGCGGGGGCGACCCTTCTGTGGCGCACGTGGGACCGCACGCTCCCTGCACGGCTACTGACGCGTCCTGACGATGAGAAGATCTTTCGACAGCTCGCGGCGCTGCCGCGCGATGTGGTCCGGGGGAGACCAGCGCTTGACTGGGCGTCGCCCCTTCTGGCCCTCAACGCTGCAGTTCGGGCACTCGGGTGTAATGCGCTCGGGATGCTCGAACTTCTCGGCCAGGTCACCCTGGCCGGTGCACGCTCCCTCCGAAGTCTGCGCGAGGTTCCCTTGAAGGAAATCTCCGCAGCGGTGTTTCACACCGGTGCCCAGGCGCTTCCCATCACGGCCCTCGTTGGTTTTCTGATCGGCATCGTTCTCAGCTACCTCTCGGCCGGCGAGCTTCGCGACCTCGGTGCCGACTTTCTGGTCGTCAACCTGCTTGGAATCACGATCCTGCGCGAACTGGGGCCGCTCCTCGCGGCCATTCTGAACGCCGGCCGGTCCGGCTCCTCGATGACGGCACAGATCGGCGTTATGCGCGTCACGAACGAGCTCGAGGCCATGTCCGTGCTTGGCATCTCGCCCGCTCTTCGGCTCGTATTTCCGAAGGTCCTCGGCCAAATGATTGCGTTGCCCCTGGTCGTGCTTTGGACGGACGTTCTTGCAATGATCGGGGGAATGGTGGGAGCGAAAATACAGCTCGGTATAGCCTATTCTGCGTTCTTCCACCGGATTCCACAGGTTATTCCCTTGGCGAGCCTTTGGTTCGGCGTCTGCAAGGGCGCGCTGTTTGGCGCGCTGGTCGCACTCATCGCCTGCTATTTCGGGCTCCAGATCCGGCCGGATACCGAGGGATTGGCCCTAGGCACCACCCGATCGGTGGTAACGGCACTCACGGTGGTTCTTATTGTCGATGCCCTTCTGGCGGTCGCCTTTTCACACATCGGACTGACACGATGAGCGAGGAGGCACCCGCCATCGAGATCAGGAATCTCTGGACGGTCATGGGCACGGCGACCGTCCATCGGGACGTGAATCTCGAGGTCCGCCCGGGGGAGATTCTTGCCATCATCGGCGGGTCTGGGAACGGCAAGACCACGCTCTTTCGCGAGATGCTGGGACTCCTGCTTCCGACCCGTGGCGAGGTCAAGGTGCTCGGCGCAGACATGCGACGACTCACTCGGCGCGAACGCTCCCGGTTGGCGACGCGCTGCGGCGTAGTATTTCAGAACGGTGCCCTCTTCAGCGCCCTATCAGCATTCGACAATGTCGCGCTTCCGGTCCGTGAGACCTGTGGGTGGCCCGAGGACCTGCTTCCTGAGCTCGTGCTCGCCACATTGCAGGGGACCGGTATCGCCGCCAATCAGGCGGCGCGGCTACCCGCGGAACTCTCCGGCGGCATGGTGAAGCGCGTCGCCTTGGCGCGCGCACTCATTCTCGAGCCCGAGCTCCTGTTCATGGATGAGCCCACGGCCGGTCTTGCGCCGGATCAGCGCCACGCCGTAATCGGTCTCCTCGCGCGGCTCAAGCGCGAGTTCGAGCTGACCGTCGTACTGATCACGCACGACGTGGACGTGGTTGTCGCGCTCGCTGACCGGGTTGCGGTACTTGCTGACCAAAGCATTCTCACTGTCGCACCGGTCGATGAAGTCGCTGAATTTCCTCACGAGTTCGTCCGCGGTTTCTTCCTCGACCAGGCGAACCGCTGCCAGCAAGCTCGACGCGAGGCTTTTCGTACCTATCTCGAGACCACACACGCCCACCGGCTCGTGGAGTAAGCCATGGAAAATCGCGCATACGCCATTGCAACCGGAGCCTTCGTGCTGGTCCTCGTTGCCGCTCTGTCGGCCGGCGCGTTTTGGCTCGCCGGCGCGTCGGCCACCGGGGTGCCTTACGATCTGATCACGAAGGCCTCGGTCGCCGGACTTGCGAACGGCGCCGCGGTTCGGCTGCGCGGAATCGAGGTCGGTGAGGTTCGGAGCATCGGCTTCGACCCTGCCGATCCGCGCCGTGTTCGCGTGCGCATTGTTGTTGACCCCGACACGCATCTCCTGGAGGGGACCCACGCGACGCTGAGCTATCTTGGGCTCTCGAGCAGCGCTTATATCGAACTCGACTATCCGGACAATGCTGCAAGCGCGCTGCGCACCTCTCTCGCGAAGCCGACCAGAATTCCACTGACTACATCCGGATTCGCCCAGCTCGCCGACGCCGGTAACGAACTCCTGAAGACGTTCAACGGAACTCTACAGCGCGTAAATGCCGTGCTCACTCCCGAGACATCGCGGGACATCACCGCCCTTACGGCACATCTCAGCGAGGCCGCTGCAAGCATGGCGCTGTTGACTCGGGAGCTGCAACCGGCGGCTCGCCGTGCCAATCACGCCATCGGCAGCGCAGACGATCTTCTGCAATCCCTACGCGCCACGTCACACGATGCCGACACGCTGCTCGTCGATCTGCACGCTCAAGGCGGTCCCTTGGACGCGATCCGCGACGGCGCCCGCAATACGGGACAAGCGGCCCGAGATCTGGAGACGGCGCTTCTCGATGAGACTCTACCCCGGATCGACGTGCTCGCCGAGCGACTCACGCGCGCGTCCGACTCCCTGAATCAGGCTCTGCAGCGGATTGAAAGTCAGCCGCAAAGCTTGATCTTTGGGCCTCCGGCTCCAGCACCGGGACCCGGCGAACCGGGCTTCCGGGAAACGGCGGGAAAATGATGCGTTCTCTTCTCGCGCTGATCACTCTGCTCGCTGCGGCGTGCGTAACGCATCGCGCCCTCCCCCTTCGCTACGATCTCGACGCCGCGCCCGCTCACATCGTGTCCGGCCCCCATTTCCGCGCGACGATCGCGGTTGCGCCGATCCAGGCTCCGAGTTGGCTTTCCACGACGGCGCTCCTCTATCGACTCGACTACCAGACTCCAGCGCATGCAAGCGCCTACACACGAAGCGAGTGGACCGCTCCCCCGAGCGAGCTTCTGACGCTGCGCCTCCAAGAGCGCATCGCCGCGGCGAATGACGGATTCACGCTCGAACGTCTTCCCCATGGAACCGCCGGCTATGAGCTGCACGTGACGCTCGTGGATTTCACCCAGATCTTTCGAGCGCCGCATCAGAGCCAGTGCCTCGTGACGTTGAGTGCGACGCTCATCGGTCGTGGCGATCAGGTACTTGCCCAGAAGACGTTCCGTGCAGTGGCGGATGCCCCGACCGCCGATGCTCCGGGTGCCGTCGCAGGATTCGTCGATGCTGCGGATTCCAACCTCGCGCAGATCGTCGGATGGCTTCGCACCCTTCTTGCCATGACGTCCCCTGCCACTCTGCGCGATTTGCGGTTGATACCTGTTCCCGCTCGATAGCAGCCGGTATCAGCGCGGACGCGTCACGCACGTAATTGACCCAGCAGAATCTTCGCCAATACCCCGTTTCGCGCACGTGCGATTGATCCGCCCGACCACTTTCGACTGATCATGCTGAAGAAAAACAGTGTAGGAGAA
This sequence comes from Gammaproteobacteria bacterium, assembly GCA_030040235.1. The sequence continues at coordinate 6,010 of JASHUC010000474.1, forward strand.
GGACCGTGTCCGCCGATCGCCGCGACACAGTGCCAGCTGTCCCGAACAGTCTGCTTCGGCAGGCCGACGGTACGCAGGCGCTATCTGCCTTCACGAGCGATATGGCATGATCCGACAAACCGTCGAATAACCACTCATGAAGCTGTCTGCTATCGACTGGAACAAAATCTTCGAATTCACGTGGCGCATCCTCGTATTCATCGTAGCGATCGCCATCATCGTGATCGTCTCCACCAACTGGAACCGCTGGGAAGGGGGCGCCGGCTGGCAGCGCACGAGCGATGCCTACCTCCAGTCGGATCTCACGCCGATCACCTCCAAGGTGGCTGGCTACATTCGCCGGCTTCCGATCCAGGATTTCGAGCGCGTGCACAAGGGGCAGGTCCTAGCGCAGCTCGTCGACGATGACTACCGCGCGGCTGTCGCGCAGGCCGCCGCGCGCATTGCGTCGGCGACGGCCGAGGAACAGACGCTCAGGGCGCAACGTGAGCTCCAGCTCGCCAATATCCAGGCGGCGCGCGCGGCGGTTGCCTCCACGAGCGCCGTCCTCGACCAGAACGGCCGCGACCGCGCACGGCAGTTGCGCCTGCTCCGCACCGGCTCCTCGTCCATCGAGGCGCGTGAGAAGCTCGACACGACGCACGCCCAGCTCGACGCGCAACTCGCAGAGAACCGCGCACAAGCCACCGCCGCGGAGCGCGAGATCGCGGTGCTCGACGGGCAGCTCGCACAGAGCGGGGCGACGCTGCAGGCGGCACGCGCCGCGCTCGTCACTGCGCGACTCAATCTGGAATACACGACCATTATCGCGCCGCAGGACGGCGTGCTCGGTCAACGCCAGGTCAAGCCGGGACAGTTAGTCGGCGCCGGTACTCAGCTCACGACGCTCACGCCGCTGCCGAACGTGTGGGTCATCGCAAATTTCAAGGAAACCCAGGTCACTCACATGGCGGCGGGCCAGAGAGCCCGGATCACTGTTGACAGCTTCCCAGGCCATTCGCTTCGCGGCCACGTGCTCGCCTTTGCGCCGGACACGGGTGCGGAGTTCGCACTGCTGCCGCCGGACAACGCGACCGGGAATTTCACCAAGGTGGTGCAGCGCATCCCGATCAAGATCGTCATCGACGATGCAGACGGCCTCGCCGACCGACTGATCCCCGGCATGTCCGTCGAGGCCTGGGTCGACGCGGAGGATCGGCGACGATGAACGCTCCTGCGCCCGTAAACACTCCCACACCGCCGCGCCATGTCGGCCTTCACGCGCCGACGCTGCTCGTGCCGCCTACGACGATCCCGTGGTTCGGGTTGATCGCGGTGCTGATGGGAACCTTCATCTCGACGCTCAACGGGCGCCTGTCGAGCTATGGCCTGGCCGATATTCGTGGAGGGCTGAGCGCAGGATATGACGAGGGCGCCTGGATCACGACCGCGCAAACCGCAGCGCAGATGTTCGTGACGCTCTTCGCAGTATGGCTGGGAGCCGCCTACGGTTCGCGCCGCGTGCTCATCTGGGCCGCCCTCGCGTTTGCGATCGTCTCGCTGCTCGAGCCGTATTCCGCGAGCACGCCCATGCTCCTCACGATGCAGTTTCTCGGTGGGCTGGCCTCAGGGTTCTTCATTCCCCTCACCTTGAGCTTCATCCTGCTCAACATGCCTCCCAAGTACTGGGCGTTCGGCATCGCCGTCTACGCACTCAATCTCGAGCTGTCGCTCAACATTTCGGCCTCTCTCGAGGGATGGTACACGGAGCATTACACCTGGCGCTGGATCTTCTGGCAGAACGTGCCGCTCGCGCTCATCATGACGCTGTGCCTGCGCCTATCGAGCAGCGTCAAGCCGATCACCGTCCGTCCGCCCTCCGATGTCTTCGCACTCATGACAGGCGGCACGGCGCTCGCGCTCATCTATGCCGCGCTCGATCAGGGCAACCGGCTCGACTGGCTCAATTCGGGGCTGGTGTGGGGGCTGCTGCTGGCAGGCGCCCTGCTGCTCGCCGCCTTTTTCGTGCATGAGGCTGTGACGCCAAATCCGCTCATCAACCTGAAGGTCGTGTTCGGGGCACCGATGCCGAGTCAGATCGCTCTGATTGCCTTTCTGCGTCTGACGATTCTCTCGACGACCTACCTCATTCCGCTGTACCTCGGTTCTGTGCGCGGCTATCGCGACCTCGAGGTGGGGGACGCGCTCCTCTGGATCGCCGCTCCACAGCTCGTTTTCTGTCCGCTTGCGGCGCTCATGCTGCGCCGATCGGATGCGCGCCTCGTCGCTTCCATCGGCTTCATCTTCATCAGTGTCGCCTGCCTCATGGTCGCGTACTACATGACTCCGCTGTGGGGGACGACGCAGTTCCTTCCTTCCGCGCTCCTGCAGGCGCTCGGGCAGAGCTTCGCGCTCTCGGGCGTCATATTCTTCGGGATCCTTCATCTGAAGCCCAAGGACGCCCTCACCTTCGGCGCGGCCTTGCAAACAGCGCGCCTCATGGGTGGCGAGGTCGGCGCCGCCTTCGTGACGACTCTCGCTCGCAAGCGAGAGCAGATCGCATCGAACCTGATCGGTCTACACGTGCAGATCGGTGACCCACGGGTGCTCCACAGGATCAGCGCATATGGCGCGGTCACCACACGCACCATCGACCCGGCGGGCGCCATCCACCGCGGCGAGCTGGTGCTCGAGGGCGCCGTGCGTGCCGCCGCGACGACTCAGGCGGTGATGGACGGTTTCGTGGTCGTGGGCTTCCTCACCGCCGTGGCGCTCCTCATCGTCGTGCTTCGAAGCGCTGCGCCCGAGGGACCGGCGTCACCGCCGCTGCCGTTTCCGGTGCGCAAGTCGGAGCTGCCGTGAGCGGCATCGCCGTTCAACGGTTCATACGGGCCGCCATGCTGGCAGGTCTCGCAGCCGGTGCTCTCGCGAGCTGTCACGTAGGCCCCAACTACAAACCTCCGCCCCTCCCCACAGGCGCCGAGGCACCGCTCGTCTCGATCGATCCGCAACTCGAGACCTCGAGGCAGCCACCCGATGCCTGGTGGCGGCTCTACGATAGCCCGCAACTCGACGCGCTCGTCGGCGAAGCGTTCAGAGCGAACCGCGATCTTAGGGCGGCTGATGCCAACCTCGCGGCGGCCCGGGCCGTGCTCTCCGCGGTCCACGCGGACCGTTATCCGTCCACGGAGGCGATCGCAGGCGGGGTGCGTGGGCGCGATCCGGTCACAGAGGAGATTCTCGAGCTCGACGGCCATCAACCTCAGACGGTCTGGCTCTGGGAGGATGTCTTTCAGGCTTCGTACGAGGTGGATCTCTTCGGCCGCATCCATCGGGCCATCGAGGCGGCAAGCGCGAATGCCCAAGCGGTCGCCGCCGCGCGCGACGACGTACGCGTGGTCGTGGCCTCCGAGACGACGCGGGCGTATGCGCAGATCTGTGCGCTCGGCGAGCAGCTCGGTGTGGCGCGGCACTCGCTCGAGATCGTGACGCGTGAGGCCGAGATCACCGCGGACCGCTACAGTGCGGGGAGTGGTTCAGAGTTCGACGTGGAACGCGCACGGGCACTCGTGGACGAAGTACGCGCGACCATCCCCCAGCTCGAGGGCCTACGCCGCGCGGAGCTCTTCGAGCTCGCGGCGCTGCTTGGGCGCACACCCGCCAGCGCTCCGAGGGAGCTCGTGGCTTGCATTGCGCCACCACGCCTCATCGCGCTCGTTCCCGTGGGCGACGGTCGCGCGCTCATCAGGCGTCGTCCCGATGTGCGCCAGGCCGAGCGACACCTCGCCGCGGCGACCGCTCAGATCGGCGTCGCGACCGCGGATCTGTATCCGACGATTCGGCTGAGCGCCTTCTTTGGCGGCGCAGCCCTTCAGCTGTCGCAGCTCACCACCAACCCCGCAGAGATCTGGGGCGTGGGCCCCTCGATCAGCTGGACGTTCCCGAACTGGGCGCGTGCTCGGGCTCAGGTTCGTGAAGCCAAGGGGGCGCGAGCGGCGGCGCTGGCGACCTTCGATTCCGTGGTGCTCACAGCGCTGAAAGAGACCGAGCAGGCGCTCGCCGCATACAGCGCAGCGCTTGACAACCGTCAGGCGTTGGTCGACGCGCAGGATAGAATCCACAGATCGTTCGAGATTGCACGGGATGGCTTTGCGGCCGGCTCCATAAGCTCCCTCGACCTGCTCACAACCGAACAATCGCTCGTCGCGCTCGATGCGGCGGTTGCCTCATCCGACACCACGCTGATTCAAGATCAGATTGCCGTGTTCAAGGCGCTGGGCGGTGGCTGGCAAAGCGACGCACAGCCGCCGCGCTGATTCGCGTGGTAGCCGGCTCATCGAGAGCCGAATGCGAGCTGCACCGCTCCAGAACCGAGCTTGGCGCGCAGCCTCACGAGCTCGGCTTCCGCCGCCAAGACCACGCTCTCGACGGGCTGGATTGACGGGCATGAAACGCAGCATCAATCCCTCTTGGCTTGTTTCCCGGCACCTCACTTTTCTAGGATACCGGCCATGCGATCCCTATTCATTTGCGTGCTGTCCACGTTGACCCTGACCCAGGCACCAACGGCGACGTCTGTGGGCGTTGTTTTTCAGCCGCTCGCCAGCATTACGAACAACCGCAACGCGGATGTACAAGACCTCGGCGTTCTTCTGGTCTTAACGCAGGTCGTCGGACTGCGATTTGATACCATCAACGGCAAACACCCCCACGAAAGCTATTTTTCGCTCCACGACATCGAACGTGGCGCCCTGCTCGATGGCGATTACAAGCACAGAGCCCTCGTTCTGCAGGGGTCCATCGATTCAACGGCGGGCGACGCCGACCTGGTCATCACGTATCTTGCAAATGGAGTACTTGGAAAGCGCAAGGACTGCCGTGCAGACCTGATGCGCGACGGGAGTGGGCAGTGGCACATCGTGAACATTTACGAACACAAGTGGGTTGACCATCTCGTTGTTCAGACTTGGCGCCTGGGCATTTCTACAATTAAAGGAGTTTGCCCTGCTCAATCCGAATTTTAGTCAGGGTCCCGCCCTGATAGCACGTCGCACCGTTCCCGACGGCGCTGGTGCGATCTCGGCTTAGGTATTAGCCCTCCCCGGCGGCTGGCTGGTCTCCCTGAGGTAGCTCTCGCGCAGCACGCCCGAGAGAAATGCACCGGAGAGCGCGAGCAACAGCACGCCGTTCACCGCCTCGACGCTGGCGACAAATCGGAGTGCGCCGCGCGGCAGCAGATCGCCATAGCCCAGCGTGGAATAGGTCTCTGCCGCGAAATAGCAGAAGTCAACCCACCCATGGCCGGTACCCCCCGCCAGCCGACCGAGATCCAGCACTTGGGTGGCTAAGGCGTAAGCTCCGGCATAGAGGCCGATTTCCACCCCGTGAATCGCCACGAGCGCCACCAGCAGCCGCACCACCCGGGGTCGCGAGATGTGCCGTCCGTGAAGTCGGTGCAACAGCGCACGTAACGCTTCGTAGTGAAAGCCCGTCGTGACGGCGAGCAATGTCAGCGCGAGGCCCACCGCTTCTATGAATTGCCCATAACCGAACTGCGATGCGGTGTGCATGATGGCTGCCGCTCGAGCGGACAGTGAGGCTCTAAATCGCTGGCGAGCGATCATTATAATTCGAACGCATCGCCGAGGTCGCTCAGGCCGAATATTCGGTAGTGGGTCAGGCGTCCGCCGCGGACCGCAATCCCGCCCCCCCTTACAACGGTGTGTACGAGAACCGCTGGCCCCCGAGGGAAGCCGAGTACATCGCGCCGCCCTTCACGATCGTAAAAACGGCCATCCCCTTGTGGTATCCACCGGCCAATTCGAAGTTGCCCGCGGTGAACTCCCGAAAAGCACGCTCATCCTGGAAAAAGACGATCTGACTGTACGCCTGACCGCCCGCCTGAAAGCCGACGCTCACCTGCGTCATCGCCGCGCCGCCGACATACTTGCCTCGCCGATACACGCGGCCGGTGCCGTGCGCGCCACCGACGATAAAGCCGCCCTCGCCGATCGTGGGGAACACCGCGTATCCGTAGCTGTTGGCGAAGAACGCCGCGTTCTCACCCGCGTGCTTGAACAGATCGATGGTATCGATGTAAGGATCGGCAAGCGCAACCGCCGCTACAAGCATCGCTGCCAAGCCAGCTGTCGACACAAGATTCGTTCTCATGGCCCACAGTAGGCGCGTCGGCGCGCCTAATGCTGCTGCTCTTCCAGATAGCAACGGCGCGCCATCCAGTAGAGAAGGCGGCCGATCCAGCGACGACTCGCGCGGCGCTCTCGCCTGTACAACACCCGATACATGGCATCCTCGGCTTCTCGTCGGTGTAGCTCCAACGAGCGGTGGCGTACTTGCGGATTTGGCCCGCTCACGGGCAGCTCTCCCGGATCAAAGCGAGACGATCCACGGATTCGGGTCGCGCCGTCTTGGCAGAAAGTGCCGTTTCTTGTCGCTTCCTCGGGGCTCGCTGATCTCGACGCAGCGAGATGCCCGCACCGCCGCCGCCGCGGTGCAGCTGCCGGCGGGGGTGTAGACTCGCGCCTGACAGCTCTGCAAGCTCTGATGACCAGGGGGGGTGCCCTCACGTGCACCTTGTCCGTACCGATTGAGCCGGAGATCCTCGATGGCCATGGACATCCTCGAAAAGCGCCGTGAACAGATGTTTCCGAAGCTCACCCCAGCGCAGCTCGCGCGCCTTGAGGAGCGCTGCACCCGCCGCGAAACCACAGCCGGCGAGATCCTGCTTGAGGTCGGGGAGAGGCCGCCTGGGCTGTTCATCGTCGCCGCCGGCACGATCGAAGTACTGGCGCCGACTTCCGACGTGCACACCAGCACCTGCGACTACACGGTGCTGAACGTGCTCACGGCCGGCGACTTCAGCGGGGAGATGAGCACCTTGCGCGGCACGCCGGGACTGGCGCGGCTACGAGTCGGCGAGGCCGGCACGGTGCTGCAGCTGGGGTTGGACGACATGCGACGCGTGGTGCAGAACGACCCCGAGCTCAGCGAGCTGATGATGCGCGCCTTCATCCTGCGACGCATGGGCATGGTGCAGGCCGGTTTCAGCGAAGTCACGGTGCTCGGCTCGAGCCGGGTTGGTAACACACTGCGGATCCGCGAATTCCTGACGCGCAACGCCCGCCCCTATGTCGATATCGACATCGATCGCGATCCCGACGCGCAGGCGCTGCTCGAGCGCTTTCATGTTCGGCCGCAGGATCTGCCCGTGGTGGTGTGCGGGGCCGGCGAAGTGCTGAGGAATCCTGACGACGGCGCCATCGCCGAATGCCTCGGCATCAACGGTCAGCCCGACGACACCGGCGTGCACGACGTGGTCATTATCGGTGCCGGCCCCGCCGGCCTCGCGGCCGCGGTGTACGCGGCCTCCGAAGGGCTCGACGTTCGTATTGTTGACGGCTTCGCGCCCGGCGGCCAAGCGGGCACAAGCTCGCGCATCGAGAATTATCTCGGCTTTCCGACCGGCATTTCCGGCGCCGCGCTCGCGGGCCGCGCGCTCTCGCAGGCGCAGAAGTTCGGCGCGCAGCTCAGCGTCGCCTGGCAAGCCGTGCGGCTGCGTTGTGATGCCTGGCCCTACACCGTGGAGATGTCCAACGGCAGGCGGCTGCGCGGCCGCGCCATCGTCATCGCGAGCGGCGCTCAGTACCGCACGCTCGAGGTCGTCAATGTGGAGCGCTTTCTCGGCAGCGGCGTCTACTACGCCGCCACGCACCTGGAAGCCCGGCTGTGCGACGGTGAGGACGTGGCCGTCGTAGGCGGCGGCAATTCGGCCGGACAGGCCGCCGTGTTTCTCGCCGGCTCCTGCCGCCACGTTCACGTGCTGGTGCGAGCAGCGGGCCTCGCCGAGAGCATGTCGACGTACCTGATCCACCGCATCGAAGACAGCCGCAACGTCACGCTGCACACTCGCACCCAGATCACGGCGCTCGACGGCTCGGATCGCCTGGAGCGGGTGGTATGGACGACCGCTGCCGGCTCACCCGAGGTGCGCGAGCTGCGCCACGTATTCCTGATGACCGGCGCCTCGCCGAACACGCACTGGTTGGCGGGCTGCGTGACGCTCGATAAGCATGGCTTCGTCAAGACCGGACCCGATCTCGGGCGGGAGGAGCTCGCGCGCTGGGGCCTGGCGCGCTCGCCGTATCTGCTCGAGACCAGCATACCCGGGGTATTCGCCGCCGGCGATGTGCGCGCCGGCAGCGTCAAGCGTATCGCCTCGGCGGTCGGTGAAGGCTCCATCACCGTGCAGTTCGTGCATCGGGCGTTGGGCGAGCTGCCCCAGGCGAGCCCGCGGCATGCGACCGCCGCGCTTCGAACGGTCATCTGAGCGCCGACCAGAAAGCATGGGTCTCAACGTCGGCCTACTTTCAGGACCCGCGGGCCTCCTGTTCGTGTTCTCGAACGTACTGCTCGAGCAGGGCGGACTCCCCATCCCAGCCGTACCGACGTTGCTGGTGGTGGGCGCACTTGCGGTTGGCCATCCGGCGTGGGGATTGGCCGCTACCGCGCTTGCCGCAACCGGGTGCATCGCCTCGGATGTGAGCTGGTACTGGGTCGGGCGCGCGTATGGCAACCGGATCATCCGGCTGCTCTGCCAGGTCTCCCTCTCGCCGGATTCCTGTGTCAGCGAGACCCATACACGCTTCGAGCGCTGGGGTCTCAAGGCGATTCTCGTCGCGAAGTTCGTGCCAGGACTGTCCACCCTCGCCCCGCCCCTGGCGGGTGCGCTGCGCATGCGCTTCGGCTCTTTTCTGCCCTTGAGCGCCCTGGGGGCCCTCCTTTGGACCGTTGCCTTCGTGACACTCGGAGCGCTTGCCGCACCGCAAATCCTGGCGCTGCTACCGCGGATTGGCGGACTGGGCGCACGGGCGGCCGTCCTGATCGCTTCGGCGCTCGCGCTTTACGTCGGACTCAAGTGGCTTCAGCGGAGACGGTTTTACTCGGCCCTGCGCATGGCGCGCGTCGGCGTCGAGGAGCTACGCGCCATGATGGGACGCGAACCTCCCCCGGTTATCGTCGATGTGCGCTCGAGGAGCGCCAGAGCGCTCGACCCGCGATGCATCCCCGGGGCGCTCCACGTGCCCCCCGAGGATATCGGCGCGAACCTGAGCTCCCTCCATCCCGGTGGTGAGGTCGTTCTGTATTGCACCTGTCCGAACGAGGCCACAGCCGCTCGCGCGGCTCAGCTCCTGATGAAGCACGGTGTCATGCACGTACGACCGCTCCAGGGCGGGCTTGATGCCTGGGTCGCGGCGGGGTATCCCGTAACCGCTGATTCCGCTCAGCTGATCAGACCCGAGGCGCCTCCGCCGCAACGAGCGGTGTGAGCTCTTCATCAGGCCGTCAGAGGTGCTCGAGGCGCTGAGCGGTGGCGCAAGAGTGGTATGCGGCGGCGTTGACTGACTGCAAAGCGGCCAGCATTCCCGGAGGTGTGCTTTTCACTACGGTAGCCTGACTCACCCGGAGCGACTTCGCCAAAAAGTCGATGAACGTGCGAATCTTTGGCGGGACGAACTTGCGACTCACGTAGACCGCATATAGCGTCGCTTCGCGAACAGGACATTCCGGCAGAATCGCAATGAGAACGTCCTTGAATTGCGGCTCTTGGAGAAGCAGTCCGGGCAGCAGTGCAATCCCCGTCCCTGCAACAAGAGCGTTTGCAACGCCATCCATCGAGCGATAGCGCATCACAACGCGGAGTCGAACATCGAGCCTTCCTTTCATGACAGGCAAGGAGTCGAAGTTGTCGAGCGCTACGAAATCGTGCTGAGCCAGGTCGCCGAGGGATTTCGGCGCGCCGTGGCGATCGATGTACTCCCGGGACGCGGCGAGGTAGAACGTCGCGGGACAGATCGGACGGGCGACAAGGCCCGGTGGCAGGGAGTC
>JASHUC010000475.1 GCA_030040235.1 Gammaproteobacteria bacterium
GTGAGCTCGGGTGAGCGCGGCACCTGACCGTGGCGGCGCGCCTCCTCGAGGCGTTTCGCTGTCGGTTGTTCGGTGCGATCCTGAGCCGACTCGGCCATGACTCAGACTCCGGCTCCGGAGAGGTGGCGCACCAGGACGAAGGCGGCGCCGATCAGCCGCACGAAATTCGACTGCAGCATCGGCAGGCTGAGGAGCACCAGCGCGAGGCCGAGAAGCAGAGTGATTGGAAAGCCCACCGCGAACAGATTGAGCTGGGGCGCGGCGCGGCTCATGACCCCGAATGCGAGCTGCACGATGATGAGGGCCGCGATTCCCGGCAGGGCGATCACGAGTGCGGCGCCGAAGATCTGCTCGCCCCATTGGATGAGCTGCCACAGGCCCGCGGTGCCGAGGCCAGCCTCCCCCACGGGAAGTGTGCGGAAGCTGGCGGCGAGCGTCTCGATGAGACGCAAGTGCCCGTCGAGCGCGAGAAAGGTGAGCAGCACGAGAATGCCGTAGAGCTGCCCGAGGACCGGCGTCTCCGTGCCATGCACGGGGTCGATGTTGTAGGCGAAGGAAAGACCCATGCCGTTCGCGATCAGCTGGCCGGCGACCTCCACCGCATCGAAGATGATGTGCAGCGCGAATCCGAGCGCGACGCCGATGACGACCTGCTGCACCGTGACGACGACCCCCGCTGCGGAGAACGGCTCGATGGCCGGCGGTGCCGGCACGAGTGGGGCGACGATGAGCGCGATTGCCGCCGCGAGCACGACCCGAATGCGCACCGGAACTCCCGCGGCCGAGAACACCGGGGCCACCATGAGGCAGGCGCCGATGCGCACGAACGGCCAGAAGAGCTGACTCAGCCAGGCTGCGAGCTGTCCGCTGGAGAGCGTGATCATGCCGGCGCCTAGTTGATGAGTCCCGGAATGCTCAGGATGAGCTCGCGCGTGTAGTTCACGATGACCTTCAGCATCCAGGGTCCGGCGATGACCAGTGCGAGCGCGAGGGCGAGCAGCTTCGGAATGAACGACAGCGTCATCTCGTTGATCTGGGTGGCGGCCTGGAAGGCGCCGACGATCAGACCGGTCGCGAGCGCGGTGAGCAGCAGCGGCGCGGCGAGCAACAGGGTGATCTCCAGGGCCCGTTGCCCGATCGTCATGATGGTTTCCGGCGTCATGGGTAGAAGCTCGCGGCGAGGGTGCCCATCACGAGCGACCAGCCGTCAACCAGGACGAACAGCATCAGCTTGAAGGGCAGGGAGATGAGCACGGGCGAGAGCATCATCATGCCCATCGACATGAGCACGCTCGCCACGACCAGATCGATGATCACGAACGGGATGAAGATCAGGAACCCGATGATGAAGGCGGTCTTGAGCTCGCTCGTCACGAAAGCCGGCACGAGCACCGTGAGCGGCACGTCCTGGGGAGTCGCGTAGCCCTTGCCGCCGGAGATGCGCACGAAGGTCGCGATGTCGCTCTCGCGGGTCTGGTTGAGCATGAAGCTCTTGAGCGGCACGGAGGCCTTCTGCAGCGCCGTGCCCGCATCGATGGTGCCTGCCATGTACGGCTGGACGGCCTGCGTGTTGATCCGGTCCACGACCGGGGCCATCACGAAGAGCGTGAGGAATAGGGCGATGCCGAGCAGCACTTGATTGGGAGGCGTCTGTCCTGCCCCGAGTGCCTGCCGCAGAATGCTGAGCACGATCACGATGCGTGTGAACGCGGTCATCATGAGCAGGACGGCGGGCAGGAGCGTCACGGCCGTCATCAGCAGCAGGACCTGCAGCGTGAGGTCGTAGGTCTGACCGCCGCCGGGGGCCGCGTGGACGGTGAGCGCTGCGATGCCGGGGTCGGCGATCATGATTTGCCGAGACTCTTGAGGAGCATCGCGCGGAAGCTCGGGCGATCGGCCGCTTCGCGCACGCCGCTGCCCGCGATCTCCACCGGCTCGGCGAGCACGTGCAGCGTCGCAACCTGCCCCTGGCCCACGCCGACCAAGAGTTGAGTGGCGCCGACCTTCACGAGCACGGCACGCTCCTTGGGGCCGAGGCGCACCTCGGCAAGCACGGCGAGAGGCCCGGCGCGTCCCGCGACGATGCGCAGGCGGCGCGCGAGCCAGGCCAGGGCGAAGATCGCGGCGAGCACCACGCCCAAGGCGAGCGTCACCTCGGCGAGGCCTCCCATGCCGGCCGCGGGCGGCCCGCCCGCCATCTCCGGCGCTGCAAACGGCCGCGCAGCAGGAACGGCAGCCGAGGCGGCCGGGGCTGCGGCCGCCATGCAGGCAAGGAGCGCGATGTAGCGGCCGCGGATCATTTCAACTTGCGGATGCGCTCGGCCGGACTGATGACATCGGTGAGCCGGATGCCGAACTTCTCGTTGACGACCACCACCTCGCCGTGCGCGATGAGCGTTCCGTTCACGAAGACGTCGAGGGGCTCGCCCGCCTCGCGATCGAGCTCGACCACCGAGCCCTGATTGAGCTGCAGCAGGTTGCGGATCGGAATGCGTGTGCGTCCGACTTCCATCGAGAGGATGACGGGCACGTCGAGGATGAACTCCAGGTTGACCTCGCGGCCGGCCTCCGCTGCGGCACCCTCCTCGCGGAGGTTGTCGAATTCGGCGGCACGCGCCTCGGTTGCTTTGGCTGTCATCTAGCGTTCCTCAGGCCTTCTTGGCCGTTAGGGACTCCGGGGCAGGCTTGGGACGGCGGATGCGCTCGTCGATCTTCACGGCCTGCTGGCCGCGCGAGATGCCGAAGGCGCCGCGAAAGATCGGAACCGACTCCGCGAGCAAGGTGACCTTGCCCATGAAGTCGCACGGGATCACGTCGCCGGGCTTGAGATTGAGCACCTCGGCGAGGTTGAGCGAGCTGCGACCGAGCTGCGTCGAGATCTCGATCTCGGCATCGTCGATCTCCTCGCGCAACGCGTGCAGCCAGCGCTCATCGTGCTCGGCGCGATCGCTCTGCACGCCGGCATCGAGCACATCGCGCAGCGGCTCGATCATCGCGTAGGGCATGGTGAGGTGCAGATCGCCGCCGCCGCCGTCGAGCTCGATGTGGAAGGAGCTGAGCACCACGATCTCCGAGGGGCTCACGATGTTGGCGAAGTGCGGGTTGATCTCCGACTGCAGGTACTCGATCTCGATCGCCGCCACGTGCGACCACGCCTCGCGCAGATCGACGAACGCACTGCGCAGCAGCATGTGAATGATGCGCTGCTCGGTCGCGGTGAAATCGCGCCCCTCGATCTTGACGAGCCGGCCGCTGCCGCCGAAGAAGTTGTCGACCAGGGTGAAGACGAGCTTGGGATCGAGCACCACGAGCGCCGTGCCGCGAAGCGGGTTGATCTTTACCAGGTTCAGGCTGGTCGGCACCTGCAGCGCGTGCACGTATTCGCTGAACTTCTTCATCTGCACGGGGCTGACGCTGATCTCGGGTGCGCGCCGCAGCAGGTTGTACAGGCTCAGGCGAAAGCGGCGCGCGAAGCGCTCGTTGATCATCTCGAGCGTGGGCAACCGCCCGCGCACGATGCGCACCTGATTGCGAAAGTCGAAGGTGCGCGCCTCCCCAGGGGCAGGCGGCGGCTCGGTGTCGACCGCGCCGGCATCGATGCCGTGAATGAGCGCGTCGATCTCGTCCTGGCTCAGGATCTTTTCAGCGGTCACGGGTGTTTCCGGTTGGCTCACTGCATCACGAAACTGGTGAAATAGAGCGCCTCGACGCGCTCGGATTTCCCGCCGTTCGCCTCGACCGCCTTGCGCACGGCCGTGAGCGCTGCGGCACGCAAGCGTTCCTTGCCCTCGCGCGTTGCGATGTCGGCGTACTTCTGGTTGCTGAAGAGCAGCAACAGGTCGTTACGGATCACCGGATCGTTGGCTTTGATGAGATCAGCCGTCGCCGGGTCGTGGGTCATGACCTGCACGGAGATCTGCAGGAAGCGCACGAGCTGCTCGGCCTGGAAGTTGGTGACGAACGCCGGATCGAGCGCGACGTAGATGGGTGGGCCGGTCGGCACCGCCGGCGCGGCCGCATCCTTGGGCTTCGAAGTGGAATGCGCGAGCCAGAACCACCCGCCCGCGGCCGCCGCGAGCACTGCGGTCGCGACGATGGCGATCAGGAGCCAGGGGCGCTTGCGGGGCCCGGCGGCCTCGTCCGCCAGCGGCACGTCCGCGGCGGGCTCCAGAGTCGGGATATCAGCCATCCTCGCATCACCTGCACGTCAATTGCGCGGCTTGTAGGAGTGCAACGCGTATGCCACCGGAGCAAACGAGCGGCTAAGTAGCGCACGCGCAAGGAATTTCCGGCTTGCGAGGGTGTGTGAAGCGTGTCTCAAACGGCGCGCGCGACGGAAACTTGGCGCGCGGGCCGGAGACTTGGCGCGCGGGCCGGCCGGCTGCGCGGCTCAGCGCGATCAGGCGTAGAGATCGAGCAGTCCCAGGTGCGGGACCGCGGCGGACACCGGTGTGCTCGCATCGGTCGGCGTCTGCGAGGCGTTCGGCGCTGCGTTTGCCGCAGCCTGCTCCCTGAGCTGGCGCGGGGCGTCCCGGAATACGCCGGCATCGGCAAGCGCAAGGCCCTGCGCTGCGAACATCGCGTGCAGGTGCGGCAGCGCCTGCTCGAGCGCCGCGCGGGTGTCGGACTGGGTGGCGCTGAACCAGACACTCGCCTCGCCCCCGTGCACCGCGATACGCACCTCGATCGGGCCGAGATCGGGCGGCGAGACCTGCAGAGAGGCCCCCCCGATCCCGTGGTGCGCCATCCAGGTGAGCTGACCGCCGAGCTCGTCGGCCCAGGCCGTGCTGCCCACGGCTTCGCGGAGCTCGGATTGCAGGGACAAAGTGCTCGCGGCGTCCGTGGAGGTGAGATGCGCAGGGAGCCCCGCGGAACGCGACGGGTCCACCGGATCCGAGGTCCCGGCATTCGCAGCGCCCACCGCAGCCAACACGCTCGCAGCGGCGACCGTCGTGGCTGCGGTCGCTGCGCTCGCGGCACCCGCGCTGCTCGCAGGTCCCGCGGCACCTGCGCTGACAGCGCCCGCTGCGCCTTGCGCTGTCGCGCTGCTCGTTGCGACTGGATCCGCCGCGGCGGCGCCTGATGGTGTCGTCGGCGCCTGTGCCGTCGAGGCGGGGTTTGCCGCGATCGTGGGCGAGCTCTGCGCAGGAAGGGTCGCGGCTGCGCTCTGCGCGAGCAGCATCTGCAGGGCACGCTGCGCGCCGGCCGCGCGATCCGATGGATCCGCCCCGGCGAAGGGCGCGGGTGTCGCTCCCCC
>JASHUC010000476.1 GCA_030040235.1 Gammaproteobacteria bacterium
GCGATCGCAATGCGCTGGCGCTGGCCGCCGGAAAGCAACATGCCGCGATCGCCCACGGACGTATCGAGCCCCTCGGGCAGTTCGCGCGTGAACTCCAGGACGTGCGCGGCCTCGGCGGCGCGCTCGATAGCATCGGTCGCGAGCTCGCGTCCGAAGGTGATGTTGTTGCGGATGGTATCGTTGAACAGGATCACGTCCTGGGAGACGACCGCGATCTGATCTCTGAGATTGTGCAGCTCGTATTCGCGCACGTCGTGCTCATCGATGCGCACGCTCCCCGAGGTCACATCGTAGAAGCGCGGCAGAAGGCTCACCAGCGTCGATTTACCGCTCCCGGAGCGGCCGACGATCGCGATGCGCTCGCCGGGCGCGGCTTTCAGGGACACCTCACGCAGCGCTGCCTGCCGGCCGGACGAATAACCGAACGAGACGTGATCGAAATCCACGTTCCCCCGCGCGCGCCCCACCCGATAGCCTCCGCCCGGCGGCTCGGACGGCGAGTCGATCACCTCGAACAGGCTCTGCGCCGCGGCAATCCCCTGCTGTACCTGGCTCGACACGCCGACCAGCTGCTTGAGCGGCGTCGGAATCATGCCGAGCGCGACGATAAAGCCGAACAGGTCGCCGGTCGTCATTTGTCCGTGCACCATTTCGGCAATCGCGTACGACAGCACGAAGGCCGCGCCGAGCGCCGTGATGATCTGAATGATCGGATTCGAGAGTCCCTTCGTGAGGATCAGCCGCATGTTCGAGCGGCGATTGTGCTCGTTCACGGAGTGAAACTGCCGCGCGAGATGCCGCTCGGCGTTGTGAACCTTGATCAGCCGCGGCGCCTCGAGGCCCTCCTTCGCGACCCGCGTGACATCGCCCATCGAGTCCTGGATACGCCGGCTGTAGCGGCGAAAGCGGCGGTTCACCTGCGTCACGACCCAGCCGACGATCGGGCCCAGGCAGAGCGCGAGGAGCGCGAGACGCCAGTTGAACCAGAGCAGCTCACCCACCAGCCACACGATCGTGAGGCTCGTGCTGACGAGTATCACGACCGAGTCGGTCGAGCTCTGGCCGACCAGCTCCGCGTTGTAGGTGAGCTTCGAGAGCAGGGCCGCCGCGGAGGTCCGATCGAAGACAGCGATCGGCAGAGTCAGGGCACGATCGAACAACTCCTGGCGCAGCTCGCGCACCATGCGGCGGCTGACCAGGCCCATGAAGTACGTCTGGGTGAAGTCGCCGAGCGAGCGCAGCACGAAGAGCGCGAGCAGCCCCGCCGGGATCCAGTAGATGATGCGCGGGTCGGGATGGGCGGTGAAGCCCTTGTCGCCGAACTGCTTGGCAAACCAGGCGAGCGCTGCGCTGCAGAGCGAATAGAGCACCCCGCCCGCGATGCCGAGGGCGAAGGCGCCCGCGTGGCGGCGCACATAGCCGAGCAGGCGCCGATAGCTGCCGAGCGCACTCGCCGCCGCGACCGGCGGCGATCTCGCCACATCGTTCAAGGCCGACCCGCCGCTCCGCCTTTGATGGTCGCGATGTTGATCTCGACGAACCCGAGCCGCCCGAGCACGTCCATGGCGGTCACCACGGACTGCTGCGTCGTCCGAGCATCTGCGCGGATCGTCACGCGCATGCCGCGGTTCGTGCCCGCCTGCTGCAGAAGCGCGGCGCGGAGCGTGTCGGGACTCGAGTTGATGAGCTCACGGCCGTTGACGAGGTAGCTGCCCTGCTCCGTGATGGTGACGACGAGCGGCTCGGCGTGCGTGTTTGCCGTGGGAACGCTGCTCGCCTGCGGCAGGTGGATACGGATGCGCCCTTCCTCCACGAGCGAGCTCGATAGCATGAAGAAGACGACCATCATCAGCACGACGTCGATCAGCGAGACCAGATTGATCTCCGGCTCCTCCAGACGCCGC
Organism: Gammaproteobacteria bacterium; assembly: GCA_030040235.1. Next base: position 1,905 of record JASHUC010000476.1, read on the forward strand.
GCCCGCAGGTTCATCGGCGCGCCGCCTTGAGCAGGTCAGGCCGCTGCAGCTCGGCGCGCGGCACCTCGGACCGCTGCTCGGGCCGCGGCGCATCCGGCCGCGGCGCATCCGGCCGTTGCAGATCAGCGCGCGGCGCACCGCCGCCCGAAAGCTGTGCCGCCTCGAGCGCATCCGCGAGCTTGATGGCATCCTTCTCCATCTCGATCACGAACCGCTCGCACCGGCCGCGAAGATAGCGATAGCTGATCAGCGCCGGAATCGCGACGCAGAGGCCGGCAGCCGTCGCGATGAGGGCCTCGGCGATGCCGCCCGAGAGCATGCGCGGATCGCCTGCGGCTCCGGCCTGCAGGGCGTTGAACGCTTTGATGATGCCGGTCACCGTGCCGAGCAGCCCCAGGAGCGGGGAGATGCTGGCGATCGTTCCCAGGGCGTTCAGAAAGCGCTCGAGATCGTGCACGACGTGGCGTCCGGTGTCCTCGAGGCGCTCCATCATGAGCTCGCGCGAGCGATGACGGTTCGCGAGCCCCGCGGCCAGTACCTTGCCGAGGGGGGAGTTCTGCTCGAGCGCCGCGATGACCTTGTCGTTGACCTGATGGGCCTCGACGAGCTGCCACACGCGCTGTGTCAGATCGCGCGGCAGGACGCGCTTTTCCTGCAGCGTCCACAGACGCTCCAGAATGATCGCGGCGGCCGCGATGGAGCACAGCACGATCGGCCACATGAACGGGCCGCCGGCCCGCACGATTTCCCACATCCGTTTGATTCCTAGATTGGCGCCCCATCATATCTGCTACAGTTGCCCGCGCCTATGCCTCGGCAACTGCTCAGGAGGATCGCACCGCACGCTCGAGCGCTTCAAGGGCGGTGGTACCTGCGCGCGTTCGGCTCGCATTTCACCGATCCCCGGCTCTGGGCCCTGCATCGGCGCGGCATCACGGCCGCCTTCGGCGCCGGTCTCGCCATCTGCTTCCTGCCCCTGCCCGTGCACACGCTGCTCGCGGTGCTCATTGCGATTGTGTGGCGGCTCAACGTGGTCGCGGTGGTGGCGACCACCTGGATTGTGAACCCGTTCACAATGGTGCCGATTTACTATGCCGCCTACCGTGTAGGTGCGGGAATCACCGGTGCCGAGCCGCGGGCGTTCGGATTCCGGCTGAGCTGGGACTGGCTGCAACACGGCCTGGGGCCGATGTGGAAGCCGTTTCTCGTCGGCTGTCTCACCTGCGCGGTTCTGTGCGGCGTGCTGGGCTGGCTCGGCCTCGAGCTGCTCTGGCGCTGGCGTGTCATCGTGCGGCGCTACCGGCTGCGCCGTACCGCATCGTCCACGAGCTGAGCCGGGCGTTCGCTGCTTCGCAGCTCCGCCGCGCTACGCAATCCCTGCTCCGCGCGCCGGTCCGGCCCGGTCGTCCATGACCGGGCGTTCGCTGCTTCGCAGCTCACCCTGCTCGAGCATCAGAACGCGCTCCATCCGATTCGCAAGCCGCGTGTCGTGCGTGACGATCACGAGGCTCGTCCGGCGCTCCCGATTGAGCTCGAGCATCAGCGCGAACACCTGCTCGGCGTTTGCCCCGTCGAGATTGCCCGTCGGCTCGTCCGCGAGCACGAGGCGCGGCTGGGTGACGAGCGCGCGCGCCACCGCGGCGCGCTGGCGCTCGCCCCCCGAGAGCTGGTGCGGACGATGCGTCAGCCGGCCGCCGAGTCCGACGCGCTCGAGCAGCTCCCGGGCACGCGCCCGCGCCTCGGCAACGGGCGCCCGCCGCACCAGCAGCGGCATCGCGACGTTCTCGAGCGCGGAGAACTCGGGCAGCAGGTGGTGGAACTGGTAGACGAACCCGAGCGCGCGGTTGCGCAACTCCCCGCGCGCCCGCTCGCTCAAGCCGTGGATGTCCTCACCGGCGATGATGACGCGCCCGGAGGTCGGCCGGTCGAGACCGCCGAGGATCTGCAGCAAGGTCGTCTTGCCCGAGCCCGAAGCGCCCACGATCGCCACACGCTCCCCGGCGCCCACCGTGAGGCTCGCGCCGCGCAGCACCTCGAGCGTCGCCGGCCCCTGACGGAAGCTCTTGCGGACGTCACGCGCCTCGAGGACGAGCTCAGAAGTCATGGCGCAGGGCCTCGGCGGGCTCGGTACGTGAGGCGCGCCAGGACGGATAGAGCGTCGCGAGTGCGCACAGGCAGAAGGCCACACCGCAGACCTTGAGCACGTCCCGCCACTCGACGTAGGCGGGCAGATCGCTCATGTTGTACACGCGCGGATCGAGAAAGCGCGTGCCGAGCAGGTGCTCGAGGAAGTGCACCAGGAACTCGACGTTGTGCGCGACGAGGATCCCGAGGCCGGCTCCGAGGGCGGTGCCGGCGAGCCCGATGAGCACCCCCTGGACGAGGAACGTCGCGAGCACGTTCGGCGGACCCGCACCGAGCGTGCGCAGGATGGCGATGTCGCTTTGCTTCTCCTTCACGATCATCACCAACGTCGCGATGATATTGAAGGCCGCGACGGCGACGATCATGGAGAGGATCACGAACATCATGGTCTTGGTGATCTCGATGGAGCGAAAGAGGTTCTCGTTCTTCTTGGTCCAGTCGCTCACGTAAAAACCGCCGCCGAGCCCCTCCGCGAGCGCGTGCACGGTCTGAGGCGCGCGGAACGGATCCGCGAGCGCCAGTCGAATGCCCGTCGCGCGGTCGCCGAGATGGTACACACGGTCGGCGTCGCGCATGTTCACGAGCGCGAGCGCGCTGTCATACTCGTACATTCCCGAGTGGAAGATTCCGCTCACGAAGAAGCGGCGCATGCGCGGCTCGATCCCGCTCGGAGTGGGCGTGCCCTCCGGCGCGATGAGTACCACCGAATCCCCGACCCGCGCGCCGAGATCGCCGGCGAGCGCCGACCCGAGCACGATGCGATAGGCGCCGGGCACGAGATCCTCGATGCGGCCCGAGGTGAAGTGCTGCGCGAGACCCGTGGTCCGCTCCTCCTCGGCCGGGACCACGCCGCGCACCGCGGTCCCGATCACCCGCTGCCCGTGCGCGAGCATCGCCTGCTCCTCGACGTAGGGTGCCGCCGCGACGACTCCCGGCTCGCGCAGCGCCGCGGCCTGCGCCGTGCGCCAGTCCGCGAGCGTGCCATCGAGCCCCTCGAGGGTCGCCTCCGCGGTGACCGTGAGCATGCGCGCCTTCAGCTCGCGCTCGAACCCGTTCATGACCGAGAGCACGACGATGAGCACGGCGATGCCGAGCATGATGCCGAGCACCGACATCAGCGCGACGAACGAGACGAACCCGCGCCGCTGCGTCGAGCGCACGTAGCGCGTCGCGATCAGCCATTCATAGGCACTGCCCATCGCCGCCGCTACTCGTACCGCAGCGCATCGGCAGGGGGCGTGCGCGCGGCCCGCAGCGCCGGATAGAGGGTTGCCACGGTGGTGAGCACGAGCGCCGCCAGCGCGATCAGGCCGACGTTCGAGCCGTGCAGATCCGATGGGATGTCGGTGTTGTAGTACACGTCGGGGTTCAGGATCTGGAAGCGAAAGGTGTGCTCGAGGGCCGGAACGATGCTCTGCACGTTGAGCGCGAGCACGACCCCCAGGGCGACCCCGAGGGCGACTCCCAGCCAGCCGATCGCGAGCCCCTGAGTGATGAACACGCCCATCACGCGCAAGGGCGAGGCGCCGAAGGTGCGCAGAATCGCGATGTCGGTGCGCTTGTCGTTCACCACCATGACGAGCATTGCGACGATATTGAAGGCGGCGACCGCCACGATGAGCAGCAGAATGAGCGACATCATGGTCTTCTCGATGCGGATCGCGCGAAAGTAGCCGGCATTGTCGCTCGTCCAGTCGATGATCTGGAAACCCGCGGGCAGGACGGCGCGGATGCGCTCGGCGAGACGGGGCGCCGCGAGTGGATCATCGAAGCGCACGTGCAGCCCCTGGCCGCTCGGGGCCACCCCGAGCGCGCGCACATCGTCGAGGTTTGCGAATACGAGCGAGTCGTCGTTCTCCTCGACACCCGCCTCGAAAAGGCCCCCGACCGTCAGCTGGCGCAGCTTCGGCACCGGAGTGCCGTCGGGCAACAGCGTCGGGATGAGCAACGTCATCGTATCGCCGGGCCCGAGCGCGAGCTCCTGCGCCACCGCCTCGCCGATGATGGCGCGGTCACTCCCCGAGGTGAGCTGCGAGAGACTGCCTTCCCGGACCACGCGCGCCACCTGCGTGACCGAGCCTTCGGCGCGCGGGTCGATGCCGCGCAGGGTGATGGGGAGCATGTCGGGTGCGCTCACCGCGAGCGCCTGAGCCTCGAGGTACGGCGCCACGCCCGCAACGCCCCGCACACCGGCGACGGCGCGGCGCGCGGCGTCCCAATCGCTCGCGGTGAGCTGCCGGGCTGCGGGTGCGGCGATCACGCGCGCATCGGAGCTCAACGCGAGCAGCCGGTCGCGCAGCTCGTCCTCGAAGCCGTTCATCACGGAGAGGATCACGATGAGGGCCGCGACCCCCACGCACACACCGGTGAGCGAGACCCAGGTGATGAAGGAGACGAAGAACTTGTGGGTGCGGGCGCGGACGTAGCGCAGCCCGACATAGGCAGGCAGGGGATAAAACACTCGGTGAATTTAACCACATCCACGTCCGGCCCGGGGTATTCCTTGACGGGGTTCACAGATCGCGCCGCAGGGCGCGGCGGAGTGCTTTGACAGAAATCGGGCGATGCTATAGTCGGTCGGGAACCCTGAAGCTCGCGCGCGCGACCCGAGGAAACTCATGATCCGAGAGCCTTCCAGAGGATCGAAGATGACCGGACGGGCCGTCATCTCATTGAGCGGTGCAGCACTCGTTGCCGGATTGTGTGCCGTGCTCGCCGCACCCCGATCGTTCGCCGAGACCATCATCGTCAATGACAAGGTCACGGTACGGGAGTCGAACATTGCCTGCCCGAAACGCGGCATGCACATGAGGCAGGTCGAGCGTCAGTTCGGCGCCCCGATCACGCGGCATCCGGCGGTGGGAGGCCATCAGCCTCGGCACCCGCCGATCACGCGCTGGGACTATCCTGAATTTTCGGTCTTCTTCGAGCGCGACATCGTGATCGACTCGGTCGTGTCGGGTGATCACGCGGCTTCCGGCGCGCAGCAGTCAACCGGCGAGGACCACCCCGCGGCGAGCGATCCCTCCGCCGGGACAGGCGATCACCCGAGCGCCTGAGCCTACGCTCGAGGGGGGGCCTTATCCCCGTCCCGCAGGGCCGGTAAGCTCCGCGCCTTGCGCCGCTGCGTGCGGCTCTCACGGGCCGCTCTCGCGCCGATGTCCCTGCTTGCCCCGAAACTTCCCACCGCCTCGCATCCGCATCTGCGTTGGCATCAGCTCTACGGCAGTGCCGCCGCGCTCGCGATCGCCGAGAGCCTCGCCCGGGATTCGCGTCCGTACCTGATCGTCGCACGTGGCGCGCGCGAGCTCGAGCGGCTCGCCGCGGAGATCCGCTTCTTCGGCGGGACCGACAGCTCCGTGCTCCTGCTACCGGACTGGGAGGTGCTGCCCTATGACCTGTTCTCGCCGCACGCCGACATCGTCTCGGAGCGGCTGCGCACGCTTTACCAGCTGCCGCAGATGCGCTCCGGATGCCTCATCGTGGCGGCGGATACGTTCCTGCAACGCCTGCCCCCGGGGGAATATGTTCGAGGGCGCACGTTCGAGCTCGCCGTAGGCGAGACGCTCGGACTCGAGGCGTTCCGCGCGCGCCTGATCGAATCCGGTTACGCGAGCGTGAGCCAGGTGTCAGGCCCCGGCGAATTCGCCGTGCGGGGATCGCTCCTCGATGTGTTCCCGATGGGCGCCGCGACGCCGCTGCGCATCGATCTGTTCGGGGACGAGATCGAGGCGATTCGGCGCTTCGATCCGGAGTCGCAGCGCTCGCTCGATTCGGTCGCGAGCGTGCGCATGCTCCCGGCGCGCGAGGTACCGCTCGATCCGGAGTCGGTGCGCGGGTTTCGCCGCCGCTATCGCACCCGGTTCGAAGGCGACCCCATGCAGTCGGCGATCTATCGCGGGGTGAGCGAGGGGCTCGCGCCTGCGGGAATCGAGTTCTACCTCCCTCTGTTCTTCGATCAGACCGCTACGCTCACCGATTACCTGCCGCCAGATACGGTGATCGTGCTCGAGGCCGGTGCGCTCGCCGAGCTCGAGCACGCGTGGCGCGACGTCGAGACACGCTACGAGGACCGCCGCCACGACATCGAGCGCCCCGTGCTCGCGCCGCGCGAGCTGTTCCTCGAGCCGGCGGAGCTCGCCGAGCGCATCGCACCGTTCGCAAGCATCGCGATCGAGAGCTTCAAGGCCGATGTAGAGCTCTCGGGCGATGAGACTGTGCACAACTTTCCGACCACGGCGCCGCGGGAGCTGCGCATCGATGCACGCGCGGAGCGGCCGCTTGCGCCTCTCGAGAGCTTGCTCGCCGAGCTCGAGGGCCGCGTCCTGATCGCGGCCGACTCCCCCGGCCGGCGCGAAGTGCTCCAGGAGATGCTGAGTGCGCAGTTCCCGCAGCTCGCGCTCGTCTCCGACTGGCGCGCCTTTGCCGCGGGCGCGGACACGCTGGCACTCACCGTTGCCCCGGAGATCGAGGGCCTCGAGCTCACCAGCCCGAGGCTGGCCCTTCTCAGCGAGTCGCAGCTCTTCGGCGCGCGCGCGCGCCAGGAGCGGCGCCGGCGCCGCAGCACTGCGGATCCGCAGGCCATCCTCCGCGATCTGATGAACTTGAGCCCCGGGGCGCCGGTGGTGCACGAGGAATACGGCGTGGGCCGCTACGCCGGGCTCGCCACCATGGAGGTCGCCGGTCAGCAGGGCGAGTTCCTCGTGCTCGTGTATCAGGATGGCGACCGGGTGTACGTGCCGGTACAGGCGCTGCACCTCGTGAGCCGCTACACCGGGGCGGCGCCCGAGACTGCCCCGCTGCACAAGCTCGGGACGGATCAGTGGGCCCGCGCACGCAAGCGCGCGGCCGAGCAGATCCGTGACGTTGCCGCGGAGCTGCTCGACCTGTATGCGCGGCGCAAAGCGCGCCGGGGCCTCGCGCTGCCCCTGCGCGAGCCCGAGTACCAGGCGTTCGCAAACGCCTTCCCGTTCGAGGAGACCGCCGACCAGACGGAAGCCATCCACCGCGTGCTCGAGGACCTCCAGAAGCCCGAGCCGATGGATCGGATCGTGTGCGGGGATGTGGGCTTCGGCAAGACCGAAGTCGCCCTGCGGGCCGCGTTCGTCGCGGTCCAGGCCGGCAAGCAGGTCGCCGTGCTCGTACCGACGACGCTGCTCGCCCAGCAGCATCTCGCGAATTTCCGCGACCGATTTGCCGACTGGCCGGTGCGCATCGAGAGCCTGTCGCGCTTCCGCACGGGCCGCGAGAGCGAGGCGGTGGTCGAGGGTCTCGAGCGCGGCACCGTCGATATCGTCATCGCGACCCACCGGCTGCTGCACGCCCACACCCGCTTCAAGGATCTCGGCCTCGTCATCATCGACGAGGAGCATCGCTTCGGTGTGCGCGACAAAGAACGCCTCAAGGCCCTGCGCGCCGAGGTGCACGTGCTCACCCTCACGGCGACGCCCATTCCGCGAACGCTCAACATGGCGCTCGGCGCGCTGCGCGACCTGTCGCTCATCGCGACGCCTCCCGAGGAACGGCTCGCGATCAAGACCTTCGTGACCGAGTGGCACGGCCCCACGGTGCGCGAGGCGGCCCTGCGCGAGTTGCGCAGGGGGGGCCAGATCTACTTCGTGCACAACGAGGTGCGCACCATCGAGAAGCTCGCCGCGGAGGTGCGCGCCCTGGTGCCCGAGGCGCAGGTCCGCGTCGGTCATGGCCAGATGCGCGAGCGCGATCTCGAGCAGCTGATGGTCGATTTTTATCACCGGCGCTTCAATCTGCTGATGTGCACGACCATCATCGAGAGCGGCATCGACGTGCCGACGGCCAATACGATCATGATCCATCGGGCCGACCGCATGGGACTCGCGCAGCTGCATCAGCTGCGCGGCCGGGTCGGCCGCTCGCACCACCGTGCCTACGCTTATCTCATCGTCCCGCCACGGCGCGAGCTCGGCACCGAAGCCGTCAAACGCCT
>JASHUC010000477.1 GCA_030040235.1 Gammaproteobacteria bacterium
TTCACGAGCGCAGCGCGGATGAGCCTTCAGTCGCCCGGAGCCCATTTCTATGGAAACCTCAGTCGCTCTCGAGCTGGAACACGTCTTCGACGTGCGCATCGACTTCAACGAGCGGCGCATCTTCGGGCCGGTCTCGGGAGGGGCCACTCAGGGGTATACCTCGGTCAAGAGCGGGATCGTCGAAGGGCCCCGCCTCAACGGCCGGGTGGTGGACTATAGCGGCGCGGACTGGGCCACCGTCCGCACCGATGGCGTCGTCGAGCTCAACGCGCACTACCTGCTCGAGGCGAGCGACGGCACCCTCATCTACATCCGCAACCTCGGCTACGTGTACGGGGCTCAGGCAGCGACCGGGCGCAGCGCGTATTTCCGCTGCACGCCTTACTTTCGAGCCCCTGAGGGACCGCACGACTGGCTCAACCGGACGGTGATCGTGGGCGGCGGCGAGCGCCGCAGCAATCCCGATCACTCGGTGTTTCGCTACTACGCCGCGACCTGAGGCACGGCGCTCACATAGGAGAGTTCCCCATGCGCATGAAGAAGCTCGGCGATACGGGCCTGCTCGTCTCGGAGATCTGCCTCGGCGCGATGACGTTCGCCAGTGGCGAGGGTATGTGGAGCGCCATCGGCAAGATGGATCAGCCGGCGGCGGATGCGCTCGTGAAGGACGCGCTCGACCGCGGCGTCAACTTCTTCGATACCGCCGATGTCTATTCGGCCGGCCGCTCCGAAGTGCTCATCGGGCAGGCGTTCCGCAATCTCGGGCTGGCACGCGATCAGTTCGTGCTCGCGACCAAGGTGCTCGGGCGCACGGGCCAGGGCGTGAACCAGGTCGGGCTCTCGCGCTACCACATCTTCCATGCGCTCGATGCGAGCCTGAAGCGCCTGCAGCTCGATCACGTCGACCTGTATCAGATCCACGGGGATGACCCGCTCACCCCGCTCGAGGAAACGCTCGAAGCGCTCAACGACTGCGTGCGAGCCGGAAAGGTGCGCTATATCGGGGTAAGCAATCACGCCGCCTGGCACATCGCCAAGGCGCTCGGAATCTCGGAGCGGCGCGGCTTCGCGCGCTTCGCGAGCGTGCAGGCCTATTACTCGCTCGCCGGACGCGACATCGAACGGGAGATCGTGCCGCTCGCCCACGATCAGCGCCTCGCGATCCTGCCCTGGAGCCCACTCGCGGGAGGATTTCTGACCGGGAAATTCTCGCGTGACGGTAAGGGACCGCAGGGGGCGCGCCGCAGCAGCTTCGATTTTCCGCCCGTCGACCGCGAGCGCGCGTTCCGCATCATCGATGCCGCACGTCCCATCGCCCAGGCTCACGATGCCTCGATTGCCCGCGTGGCGCTCGCCTGGCTCCTCCATCAGCGCGCGGTCACCTCGGTGATCATCGGGGCGAAGACCCGCGAGCAGCTCCTCGACAACCTCGCCGCCGCCGACCTCGAGCTCTCGGCGGATGAGCTGGCATCGCTCGGCGCCGTGTCCGCCCTGCCGCCCGAGTATCCGGGCTGGATGCTCGAGCGGATGTCGGCCGACCGCCTCGCGATGGTGAAATAGGCACTCAGCGCCGCGCCGGCCGCCACGCACCGCGCCGGCGGCCGAAGCCGCCCGGCCCAACCGCCCTCAAATCGCGATGCACACCGATTTGAGCTCCGTGTAATGCTCGAACACCGCGCGGCCGGCCTCGCGGCCGAATCCGGACTGCTTGAAGCCTCCGAAAGGCATGGCCGGGTCCACGAAGTTGTGACAGTTGACCCAAACGGTGCCGGCTCGGATCTTCGGCACGAGCCGGTGCACGGCGCTCACGTCCTTCGACCAGACGCTGGCGGCGAGCCCGTAGGGGGTGTCGTTGGCGAGCGCCGCGATCTCATCGAGGTCCTCGAAGCGCTGCGCGACCACCACCGGTCCGAAGATCTCCTCGCGAACGACCTTCATCTCGGGTTTCACGTTCGCAAGCACCGTCGGCTTGACGAAATAGCCCTGGCTCGCGGGCGCATCGCCTCCGGTGAGCACCTTCGCCCCGTCCTTGCGGCCCGAGTCGATGTACCCGAGCACGCGGTCCTGCTGCTCCTTCGAGACGAGCGGCCCCATCTCGGTCTTCGGATCGAGGCCCGGTCCGAGCCGGATCTTCTGCGCGGCGCTGCTCAAGCCTTCGACGACCTGGTCGAAAACCTTGCGGTGCGCGAACAAGCGCGAGCCCGCGGTGCAGACCTGTCCGGAGTTGAAGAAGATCGCATTCGCGGCGCCACCGACGACGGAATTGAGATCGGCATCGGGCAGCACGATCACCGGCGATTTGCCGCCGAGCTCGAGCGTCACCCGCTTGAGGGTATCGGTCGCGGTCCGGTTGATGATCTTGCCGACCTCGGTGGACCCGGTGAACGCCACCTTGTCCACCCCGGGATGCGCCACGAGCGCCGCGCCCGTGGACTCGCCGTAGCCGGTGAGAATGTTCACCACCCCCGGGGGGAATCCCGCCTCGAGAATGAGCTCACCGAGCCTCAAGGCGGTGAGCGGAGTCTGCTCGGCGGGCTTCAGCACGCAGGTGCATCCGGCGGCGAGCGCCGGACCGAGCTTCCACGAGCACATGGCGAGCGGGAAGTTCCACGGGATGATCTGCGCAACGACGCCCACGGGCTCGCGCGCGGTATAGGTGTGGAATTTCACCCCGGGCGGCCCGTGGATCGAGCTCTGGAACGTCGAGCCCTCGATCTTGGTGGCCCAGCCCGCCATGTAGCGGAAGTAGTCCCGGGTGCCCGGCACATCGACGATGCTCGCCATGAACTTCGTCTTGCCGTTGTTGAGGCTCTCGAGCTCGGCGAGCTCGTCCGCATTGCGGTCGATCAGGTCGGAGAGCTTCCAGAGAAGCGCCTCGCGCTGCGCCGGCAGCATCTCGTGCCACGGCCCTTTCTCGAAGGCCTGCCGGGCGGCGGCGACCGCGCGGTCGACATCCGCCGCATTGGCGTCGGGAACCGAGGCGATCTCGCGACCCGTTGCGGGATCCATGACGGGGACCCGCTTCTGCGACTTGGATTCGACCCATTCGCCCCCGATCAGCAGCTTCGGGGTGCGCTTGAGAAAGCGAGCCACCGCCAGGGAGGGCTCGGGTTGTGGGGCAATCGACGCGAGCGAAGCGTTCACGGCATATCCTCCGGGGCAAGTAATGCGGACGCGTGGGGCCGGGGGGCACGGCGCTTAGCGCATCCTGCGAGGCGCTAGTCTAATCCTCGCCTTGTCAGCGCGCAGCCCCGGGGCGAAGATGCGGCGCAAACCGGAGGGCGAGAACCTTGAAAAGCAAGACGCTCTGGGCCGCGGCCGGAATCGCGCTCCTCACTCTCCTGCTGACCGCATCGCCTGCCGAGGAGGCGAACAAGATGCCGAGCTCGATGCTTTCTCTACCCTATGTCCACCTGTACGCGGACGCGAAAGGTATCTCGCATTTTCGCGACGAGCGGCTGGCCTTCACTCAAGCCGCCGCCGACCCGTCCCTCGCCTCACCGCAGCTGTCGAACGCGCGCGCGATTACCTCGCGCCTCCTGTCGAAGGCGCCCGGCGCGACCCTGCTGCTCCTCGAGCGGGGCGCCGAGGAGGATTGGCATCGCG
>JASHUC010000478.1 GCA_030040235.1 Gammaproteobacteria bacterium
GGCGCGCTTTGCCCCCTGTCTCACCGATCGGGCGCGGATGCGGCCATGGCATCCAGCACGAATCGTCTCAACCGCTCACGATCGCCCCGCCGGATCAGGTCGCGTGGCGCCACATCGTCGAGCACCGGATTCACGCTCTTGAACCAGAGTGCGGTCTTGATCGCATTGCCCTCGAAGAACTGCGCAACGAGCGTGCAGGTCGCCGCCACCTCGGTGAGGCACTCGATGAGCTCGTGCGGGGCTCTCCGATCGAAGCGCACCGAGGACACCGCAACTTCCGCGAGCTGAGCGACCTCCTCCTTACTCAGACCCAGGAACCGGACGACGCGCTGGGGCTGGAAACGGCCCGCCTGCCAGAACTGCAGGTAGTCGTGCGAGGGGACGGTGTCGAAGAGCGTCGTTCGCGAGGAGCTCATTCGCTACCACGCTGCCGCGACCTGGAAGGCCAGAAATTGACCTATTATAGACCATTAATGAGCCATGATACGGCCTATATACGACCTAAGGGAGACTCGGAGAACCGGGTGCGAGCGGGATTGCCCATCAGTCGGCCGTGAGTGGATTCGAACGGTGCTGGCTGAAATGAAAAAGACCGGTGGGCTGCAATGCCGAGGACGGGGCGTGGGTGCCCGTTGGAAGCGAGTGCGCGAGCCTTGATCGCGGCGGGCACAAAGGAACCGCTGCTCAGGGGGAAACCCCGCCGACGCGGCGCTCCCCAGCCTCGATCCACGCCCGCCATTGCCGCGTGTCGTGCAGTTGCGCGACCGCAGGGATCAAATGATCGATGCGCGCGGCCGCCTCGCGCAGCAGTGCCGCACGGTATTGCGGGTCACTGAGAGACTGCGCGTACAGCACTTCGGCAAACTCGAGCGGCAGCAGCTGATCGCTGTGATTGCGCTTCTCGAGCGAGCGGTACGTCGCGACAGACGGAGCGATCATCGCGGCCGCCTCCTCACGCTTGCCCTCGCGGGCGAGCGCCATGGAGAGCCAAACCTCATACTCGGTCAAAGTTCGCTGATCATCCGAATTCGACTTTGCCGACTTGAGCGCCGCGCGCTCGGACCGCTCGGCTGCGGCGAACTCCCCGAGTGCGTACTCGGCCCGTCCCTCCATGTGGGACAGCGTCGTTCGCACGATCCGGTCATACAGAGTATCGCCCACCACTGGCGCAAGAGCCGTGCGTGCGATGCGTTGCGCCCCGGAGAAATCCCCGCGCTCGTACTCGATATAGGCCGCTGTATCCGCCCGAAAGCCATTCGTGACCCTCTCCGTCTCGCGGGCCGCCGGACCGAGCCTTCGGAGCGCGCTCGGGCCGAGGTAGGCATCGGCCGCGGCAACGGTCGCGGTCGCGCCCGTGAAATCGCCGAGCTCCGCCTGCAAACTCGCCGCACCGCCCATGCAGCGCAGCACGGATTGCAGCGCGAAGGGTCTCGCGACGCCTGCGCTCGCCTGAGCGAACGCGTCCATACATTTCTGGAAGTAGGCGGCCGCGTCGCGCAAGCGGCCCGCACGCGCCATCAAAACTCCGGTGGTGCCCTCCAGGACGCCGAGATTGTTGAGATAGTCCCCGTTTCGAGGCTCGACCTTGACGAGCGCCAGCGAAGTCTCAACGCCCTGCAGCGCGAGGCGGACCGCCTCGGCCGGGTCGAGCGCATCGTCAGCTATACCGGCCAGAATCTGCTCGATGAACTGCTTGGCGATCAGTGCCTCACCGAACTGCGGGCGCTGCGCGAGCACTCGATTGGCCACCGCGAGGGTATCCTCACCGGCTCGGCGCGCTTCCTCATCATGGTCAAGGACAAGCAGTCCCCCACCGAGCCCGATTCCGGCGTACGCGTAGTCCGCCTGCAGGGCGAGATCGCCTCGGCGGTACGCGTCCAGCTGCACTGTGAGGTGCATGGCCTCGCGCACCTCCTGCACCGCCTGCGCGACGCCGCGGCGATCGATCGCTGCAAGAAACGCGCTCGCCCCCGCCGCTTCGATGTAAGCGCGCCGGGCCTCGAGCGGCGAGTCGGCCCGCGTGGCGATCGGACGGAGCAGGGCGAGCGCACGCGCTGCGCCGGCATCGGCCATTGCGAAGTTGGTCTGAACGACGCCGATCGATATGCGCACCGTATCGGCTTTCGCCAGAGCCACGGCGGTCGCAACCGACTTGTCGCGGCGCTCGAGCGGCTCGAGCAGCGCAAGCGCCCGGGTGATATCCCGGTTCGCTCCGTCGAGGTCTCCGAGATAGACGAGCGCGTAGGCGTGGTTGATCCGCGCGATCGCGCCGCTGCGGACGGACTCGGGATCCTGCAGCTGCCGGGGCAAGTGCTGGAAGTAATCGATCTCGCGCTGCGAGAGCTCGGCGATGGCCTGATAGCGCCCGAAGGTCCCGAGCTCGCGCACCAGGTCGTCGGTCAGGAAGCCGAGGAGCCCCTCGGCCCCGCCGCGCGCCTGCTCCGAAGTGGCACGCGTCTGCCGGGCGAGAAGCTCCGCCCGGTGTGCGCGTCGAGCCCCGAGGACCGCCGCAAGCGCCGCGACAGCGGCCAGGATGATGAGCAGCGTGCAGCCGGCAGCAATGGCGCGCGCCCGATGAAGAGCCTTTCGTGCAGCGTGCTCCCGCTCGCGCTGCTCGGCGAAGGCCCGCTCGGTGTCTTCCCGTGCCTCTCTCTCGTGACGCTGGTCGCGGCTCGCCTTGACAATGCCGGTGAGCACATCGTGCGTGAGCTCGACCCGACGGACATCGAGCCGCTCCTCGATCCTCAGGAGCCTGCGATTGACGAGCTTGGAAAGTGCATCGGGCTCGGCGCCGGCTTGCTGGAAGCGCCTGAGCAGACTCTCCTCGGCGAGATTCTCCCGATACCCGGATTCGGTGAGGAGGTCATCCTCGATGATCCGCCGTACCGAGTCCGGCTGATCGGCGAGCGAACGCTCGTAG
>JASHUC010000479.1 GCA_030040235.1 Gammaproteobacteria bacterium
CGATGCCTCGCCGCAAATGGGCTCGGCGCCATTCCCGGTCCAGCCGCAACCGAGGCGCTCGTTCGCGCTCTGCGGGATTCGGTCGCTCGCAAGCTCGATCCCGTGTCGCTGGAAGCCGAATCGGTCATCGTGAACTGCATCGCAGAACATTTGAGTCACCGTCCCGGTGCGCAGGTTACGCAAGCGCTGCTCGAGGCGCTGCGCGTGCGACCGTATCCCTTTTGTGCACTGGCGCTTGCTCAGAAAAACGACCTACGAGCGATTCCGCTCCTCGTGCAATGCCTGGCCGACGATGCAGCACGTTCCGCTTCGCTCGCCGCCCTACGCGCCTACGGCCGCCCCGCATGTCCAGCGCTCATTCGGCTACTCATTGAGGACGGCAACTCGCGCGGCATGGAGCCGCCCACCCACATCGATGGCCGCGTCGCCGCCGTGCGTCTTCTCGGCGAGCTGGCTAACGCGGACCGCGCGCCTTCCGGTGCATTGCTGGCTCTGCACGCTGGGCTCAACGATCGCCAGCGTGCCGTGCGTCTGGAAGCGGCCGTCGCTTTGTCGCGAATCACCGGCGAGGCGCGCCAAGGACCGGCTGCCATACTCACAGAGGCGCTCGATGAGCCGGACTGGGCGTACGCAGAAACGGTCATGGAGACGCTCGTGCGCATGGGTCCCGTGATCGCCCCGTTCGTGGCAAAAGTGATCGGGGCACCCGCGGCGGGCGAGCGAAACCGTCGCCGCCGATTGCGTGCCGTCAAGCTCGCCGGGCAGCTACGCGCACCGTCCGTCGTCAGCGCCCTCGCGTCGCTTCGGCACACAAGCGACCCGGAGTTGCGGCGCGCCGCCGTCACCGCGCTCAGGCAGATCCCGGACACAGGCAGCAGCTCGCTTGAACGATTCCTGTCCGACACGGACGGCACGGTTCGGTTGCGGGCGCTCGAGGGGCTACACGAGCGTAATGCACTCGCCTGTCCGACTCTTGCCATGCTTCTCGGTGACCCCGATCGCGCGGTTCGTCGGGCAGCGCGACTGCTTCTCCAGCAGCACCGCTCATCTGCCGTGACTTCGCTCAAGCGAATCGTCTGCACGTTCGGCCTGCCCCTGAACGGACTGCGGCGCCGCGCGCGACTTTGGTGGTATGCATGCATGTGGTTGATCGCCTGCCGCTATGGACCCGCTTCCCCTACCGCTGCAGGGCGCACTTCCTCCACAGAGACTGCACCAAAGATCCGTCGATAGAGGTCCGCTCCGAAGCTGGTCGTGAGCGGTTCGCCCTCGAGTAACCTGAAGGTTCTCCGGCCGTCGGGCAAACGCTCCGCGCGTAGAAAGAGCGCCGTATCGACCCTTGCGAGATAGTAGCTCCGGGCCAAGTCGAACAGGTGCGTGACGTAGCAGATCCTCACGCCCCCCTCGAGGAGCGCCTGGACGACCTGTCGCGCGATCTCCGAACCTTCGCGCTCGTTGGTCGAAGAGAACGACTCATTGAGCAGAACCAATCCGTTGGCACGCACGTGATCCACAATGGCGCTCATGCGCCCGAGCTCCTCATCGAGCTTTCCGCTCCTCATCTGTGCATCCTCTTCTCGCTTGAAGTGAGTGAACACAGCCGAGCACAGGCTCGCGCGGAATTGCTCCGCCGCGACGAACATTCCGCACTGTGTCATGAGTTGTGCCTGTCCCAGGCTGCGCAGGAAAGTCGTTTTGCCGCCGCGGTTGGCCCCGGTAATGATCACCAGGCGCTTTTGATCCGCGGCGACGTCGTTGCCGACGACACGCTCGATGCTGCTCAATGCGAGTGAGACATCGTAGAGAGCCCGTGTCCGGAGCATGGTCTCTCCGCCGGAAAGCGCCTCGGGAATCGTCAACGGCATGTCCTTCGTGAGGAGCCGGTCGCGGAGATTCAGGCAGCCGACATAGAAGCCCAGCTCGATCCGCAGCATTGAGAAAAAGCTGAGCACGTGATCGGCCGCCTGACCCAACCGATCCGCAACGAGCGCGATGCCCCGATTCCGAATCTCCTCCAACGCTCGAAAGCCTCCCTCGTCGCGCTCGGCGATCTCGTAGACGTAGCTCGCCTTCTGGGGTGTCGAGAGATCTCCGATCCAGGATTCAACCCTCTCCAAGAACCTCCGCCGCCCTCTCGGCACGTGAAGCACATAGTCCGTCGCCTTGCTGCCCTCGCCGAGCCTGGCACTCATGCGGACTCCATGCTCGAATCTCAGCCGAGACAATTGTTCCCGCACTTTGGCGAGGTATTCGTCATCGAGCTCTTGCACGAGCATAGCGAGCAGTCTCGTCAGCCCCTCCGAGCGAAACCGCGGGGCATTCACCTCGGCGAGCCGCCGCAGGCGCATCAGGAGCTCGAGGAAGATCTCCATCACATCGAGCGATCGGTGTAGCACGCTCGAGGGATGCTTCCTCAAGGTCCAGCCCCACACCTTCCTTTCCCGAGCGAGCGCCTCGCAAGCAATCGCGTACATCTTTCGCACTATTGCCGGCTGGGCCAAGCAATCGGAAAGGATGCTTTGCCGATACGCGATCTCCTCCGTTCGCTCCAGACCCCGTAGAAGCGCCGTGCGCACCACAGTGAGCAAGACCTCGTCCCCGGCCGCCATCGTCTCGAGGATCACGTCGAGTCCGAGATCCTGCCGCAACGCCCCTGCATTCGACGGCAATGGCGCCTGGGGATCGAAATCGCGATCTCGATGCATGAGATGCGCTTTCACGAATGAATGCGCTCCTTCACGTCTTCGTATGACAGCCGATACTTCTGTGCGATCGCAAGCGCGTAGGCGAGCCCGTCCGCGGGCCGTCGCACGATCTTGAATGTTCGGATGGTGGGATCGCTCGGGGTCACCGTGCTGACCATGCTGACGGTGGCGGGGCCGAGCGCCGCAAGCTCATCGAGAAAGGTCACACAGACGCAGATCGTTCCCCGGTCCACGATCTGCTTCAGGACTTCCTTGCTGAGAAAAAGCGCATCGGTGAGCGTAGTCGCACCGAAGCTCTCATTCATGATGAGGATGCTGTTCGAGGTTAGCTGCTCGAGGATTCGGCGCATCCTCAGAAGTTCATCCTCGAGCTTGCCGCTCAGGCTCTCGACCAGCTCCTCCCGTTCGAAATGGGTAAATAGCCCGTCGAACAGGTAAAGTCGGGCGCTGCGCGCCGGAACCGGGCAGCCGAGACTGGCGAGGTAATGCAGCTGGCCGAACATGCGGGCGAAGGTGCTCTTGCCCCCCTGGTTGGCCCCCGATATGACCAAGATCCGCTCCGGGTCGGTGAGGCGGAAGTCATTTGTGACGATGGAGCTGCTGCCCCGCCGATTCGCCAAAGCGAGGTCGTAGGCTTCCTGAGCACAGACCTCCTTGGAGCGGGTCGTGACCTCGGGATAGCAGAAGGGTAGCGGTTTGAGCCGCTCGAGGTGCTCGAGGACGGTGAGATAGAACTGAACCTCCCGGTCAAAGCGCGCGACGCCGGCGTCGAGCCAATTGTGGTGGCGCGTGCAATATTGCGTCAGTGCGAGAAAGGATTCCCGGTGAAGCAACGCGACCCGATCCAGGATCGCCGCCTCTACATGGTTCATATCGAGCGATTCGCGGAACGAGAAAGAGTACTCCTGTGCGTTTCCTTGCTTGAATTTTTCGAATGTCTGCAACACCTCCTCGCCGAAGTCGCTTTCCGGTTCGTACGGCTGCACTTCTATGCGAGGGCCTTCGATCACGAGCCGGTAGCGAATCGATGCCAATCTCGCGAGGATCTCTTGCCCTTCCGACTTGAGGGTTGCAACGCTCTGCGAGCGGGCGTAGACCGAGAGAAAGTCGCGAAACCCGCCCAGGCCCCTCGAGTGCAGGGGCGCCGCCTCGAGATCGGAAGCGAGCCGCTGGACGGCATTGCAGTAGATGATCACCGTCTCCACGAAGTAAGGTTGTGCCTGGTTTGCGTAATAGAGTTTCGAGCCTTGCACACGCCGCAAGCGCACCGTGCGCATCTCGTGCGCGAACGATGCAATGTGCAGCGCGAGTGCCCGGTTCTCAAGATCGCGAAACACCTCGTGCCGGTAGCGGACCGTCGCCACATCGCGCAGCGGCGTAAAGAAGATGGGGGCGAGGTTGTAGGCCTCGCGGCCGGCGCTCATAAGATCGACGACCTGGTCGAGGTTGAGGTCGTGCAACGAGGCGGGCTGCTCGCGGACCTCCGTCGGCGCAGTCGTTTCGGACTCATCGAAGAGGATGCTACGGAACGGCACTGCCGTGCCCCTCCGTCTGCTCCCGGGCCGCGGCAACGGGTCGGAAGAGATCGAGGTTCCCGTACCTCACCAACGCCTCTGTATCGGTGGACAGAACCGTCAAGAGAAGCCTTCCATTGGCCCAGTACCGCTCATCGCATGCGAGCCCCGAGCATTGCACGATCCAGCCGGGCCGCCCCCGGGCCGCATCGACGAATTGGTCCTCTTGGTGGCTCTCAAGCTGCGGAACTCCCGAGCGCTGCCAGCGTACGAGCAGAAGCCTGCGCAACTGTCGTCTGGAAGCGAGCGGCATCCGCAGGGAGAGGGCTCCGATCCGCCAAGGCTTCATTTGCTTGCGCTCACGTTCATCGTCCACCTCCACCGCGGACAACGCCCCTACGACACCGCCGTGCAGCCGCCGCCGCAGGAAGGAAACCATAGCGTTGCTCACGCAACTCAGATGATCGAGAAGAATCACCCCGCGATGGGTGTCGGCCGCCGACCACAAGCGCCATCTCGCGATCCGCGCCGCGACCTCCCGGGTCTGGACTGAGGGGTAGGCGCGCGCGAGGGCTCGGGTTATGGCCTCGAGCGAAGTCGTCGCGCTCGAGTAGCCGCAGGGGACCCCGATCCGGTTGAGGTGCTTCTCGAGCTCGGCCAGCACCGTCGATTTGCCGCTGCCGCGAGGACCATAGAGCACCAGGTGCTCCCCGTTCTGGAGGCGGGCAGCGAGGTGAGCGAAGAATTCAGGGCGTTGAAACAGCACGCTCAACTCGCCGCATGGCTGAGCGGGTCAAGATGCCGGCAGGCGAGGCTGCCTCGGTTTTCGTGCTGGGGATCGCGGCCATTCGATGTATGCCTCCACGCCTTTCAAAGTAAGTCCAAGCGCAGGCATCATCAGCCGCTAAACGGCGGTTACAGGAGGAATGCCATCTCCCGCTTTGGGAAGTCTACGGGCCCTCGCATGCCTCGGCAAGGCCTCGGGGCATCAACCGACCAACCAGCAACTCCAAATTCAGGGGCTGCAGGAACGCGGCGGCAGTGGTCACGGCTGAGCCCGCGCCCGCAGGTCTCCGTCCCCTTATCTCTCTCCTTTATCTCTCCTCTTTTCGCTCGCTC
>JASHUC010000480.1 GCA_030040235.1 Gammaproteobacteria bacterium
GCGGGAGCATGGGCGGCGGCGGATTCGGCTCGATGATGTCGGTCGCACAGAGCAAGGCCAAGGTCTACGTGCAGTCCGAGACCGGCGTGCACTTCGCGGACGTGGCGGGGATCGATGAGGCGAAGGCGGAGCTCATGGAGATCGTCGAGTTCCTGCGCAATCCCGAGCGTTATCGCCGGCTCGGAGGCAAGATCCCCAAGGGTGTGCTCATCATCGGTGCGCCCGGGACCGGGAAGACGCTGCTTGCCAAGGCTGTCGCCGGGGAGGCCGGCGTGCCGTTCCTTTCGATCAGCGGGTCCGAATTCGTCGAGATGTTCGTCGGGGTGGGAGCGGCGCGCGTGCGTGACCTCTTCGCCCAGGCCGAGCAGCGCGCCCCATGCATCATCTTTATCGATGAGCTCGATGCGCTTGGCAAGGCCCGTGGGGTGAGCGGCATCGGCGGCCACGACGAGCGCGAGCAGACGCTCAATCAGCTCCTCGTTCAGATGGATGGCTTTGACACCAAGAACGGCGTCATCATCATGGCCGCGACGAACCGGCCCGAGATCCTCGATCCGGCGCTGCTGCGCCCCGGACGATTCGACCGGCACGTCGCGGTCGATCGACCGGACGTGAAGGGCCGCGAGCAGATTCTCAAAGTGCACACCCGTAACGTGACGCTCGGCCCCGACGTGAATCTCGAAGTGATCGCCGCCAAGACGGCCGGCTTCGTCGGGGCCGATCTCGCGAACATCGTCAACGAGGCCGCCTTGCACGCGGCGCGGCTCGACAAGACCGCGGTGGAAATGCGCGACTTCGATGATGCCATCGACCGCGTGATCGGCGGGCTCGAGAAACGCAACCGCGTGATGAACCCGCTCGAGAAGGAGACCGTGGCCTATCACGAGTCGGGCCACGCGCTGATCGCCGAGTCCCGCCCCCATGCCGATCGCGTGAGCAAGATCTCGATCATCCCGCGCGGAATCGCTGCGCTCGGCTTCACTCAGCAGCTTCCAACGGAGGATCGCTACCTCCTCAAGCGCAGCGAGCTTCTCGATCGGCTGGATGTGCTGCTCGGGGGGCGGGTTGCGGAGGAGCTCGTCTACGGCGATGTCTCGACCGGCGCTCAGAACGATCTGCAGCGTGCAACGGACATGGCACGCCACATGGTGGCCCAGTACGGCATGAGCGAGCGTCTCGGCCAGGCCACCTTCGAGGTCCCGCAGCAGGCCTATCTCAACGTGGCCGATGGGCCGGTGCCGCGTGGGGCGTATAGCGAGCGGACGGCGCGCATCATCGATGAGGAGGTCTCGAAGCTCCTCGAGGAGGCGCACGAGCGCGTGCGGCGTACTCTGACGCAGAAACGCGCCGTGCTGGATGAGCTGGCGCGACTCTTGCTCAAGCAGGAAGTGGTCGAACGTGCGACGCTCGATGAGCTTCTCACCCGCGCGAGCGGCGCCGGCCGGCAGCCTGCGCCGGCCGCGGCGTAGCATCCGGCGCTAGCGCGCCCCGGCCTGCCGTGCGTGCCGCATGCGGACCTCCGCGGCGTGTGCACCCCTTAGCCGCATTCAGCACCCGCGGACAGCCTGGCGCGCTTCAGCGGCGGGAGCGGTGCTCGCGGCCCTGCTCGCGCGCGAGTACATCGACGAGCATGTTGGTGTCGGCTGCAAGTTGCACGAGCAGATCGTCGAGCGAAACGATGCCGTCGAGCTTCCCATGATCGCCCACGACAGGGATGCGACGCACCCCGTGGAGCTTCATGCGCTCCACCGCCTGCCGCGCGTCCTCGTCACCGCTGGCGATCGCGACCGGTTTGCGCATGATCTCGCGCACCGTGAGTTGTGCGGGATTCCGCTCCTGTGCGAGCACCTCTACGACCAGGTCACGATCGGTGACCATGCCGAGCAGGGACTGATCACCGTCGGGGTCCTCGACCACGACGAGATCGCCAACGTGCCGCTGGCGCATCAGGCGGGCTGCAGCAAGCACCGAAGTCTCGGGCGTGCAGCATACGACCTCGGGTGTGCAGATCTCTCTGAGTAACATGTTCCGGCTCTCCTTGATGAGGGGTGACGGCCGCTCCTCGTGCGAGGGGTGTGTAGGGTTCACTGCGCGAGCACCTGAGCGAGCTGAATGAGCTTCGCATCGAGAGGCTTCATCCGTGCGATCACATCCGGCAGCGGGTGGGGGGTGACCCTTCCATCAACGGTTCCGAGCAGTACGCCGTGCCGGCCCGCCTGCAGGTGCTCGACGGCCGCGGCACCGAGCAACGTCGCCGTCAGGCGATCGAACGCACAGGGGGAGCCCCCGCGCTGCACGTGTCCGAGCTTGATCACGCGCAGCTCGAAGCCGAGCCGCTCGGCATGCTCGTCGAAATAGCGCGCCAGTGCATCGGCGTTGCGCTCGGCGCCCTCCGCGATCACGACGATCGCGTGGCTCTTGCCCCGAGCGTAGGCCTCACGAATGGTGGTGGCGATCTTCTCCGGTTCCTGGGGGAGCTCGGGAATGACGATCGCCTCGGCCCCGCCCGTGAGGCCTGCGAGGAGGGCGAGATACCCGCAGCGTCGTCCCATGAGCTCGACGAGGAACACCCGTCCGTGCGCCGAGGCGGTGACCCGCAGCCGATCGATTGCCTCGAGCGCGATGTCGAGCGCGGTGGTGGCACCGATCGTCACATCCGAGCCTGGCAGGTCGTTGTCGATGGTCGAGGCGATCCCGACGACCGCAACGCCGCGCGAGGAAAGTGCAGAGGCACCGGCCTGCGAGCCGTTTCCGCCGATCACCACGAGGCCCGACACGTCGCGATCGCGCAGCTGCTGCACCGCGCGCTGCTGGCCGGCCTCGGCGAGGAACGCCGCACAGCGGCTGGTGCCGAGGATCGTGCCGCCCCGCTCGATGATCCCGCCGACATCGCGCGGTCCGAGCGGTGAGAAATCACCGGCGATGAGACCCACGTAGCCGTGCCTGACGCCGAGCACTTCGAGACCCATGAAGGCGCCGGTGCGAACGACTGCCCGGATCGCGGCATTCATTCCGGGGGCATCACCCCCGCTCGTCAGGACGGCCAAGCGCTTCATGACTCCGCTCGCCGATGCGCTCGAGGGGCTCGAGTTCTCATGGGCCGTAGCGCCGCGGAGCGGCGCGCGTCGCAAGCCATGTCTCGAATTCGCGCTCCGCGGCGAGCCAGTCCTCGAGCTCGTGTCCAGAGGTGAAGCCTCGCCGCTCGGCGCGAAAGTAAGCCGCCTCGCGAATCATGCCCTCGCGGGCTTGTGCTTCGATGGGCATGTCCCCGTGCAGCATGTCGTTCTCGCCGTGTGGACCTTCACAGATCCAAAACTAATCAGGATGCGGCGACTGCGGAATCGGGACTTGTGCCTACCGCGAGGAAAATGCACCTACGGCACGCAGCACGGAAAGTGCGTATGGCGCTTCGTGCGGCGCTCTATCAAGATCCAACCGTCCAGGGCTTTGAGGGTTCTCAATCATGTTCG
>JASHUC010000481.1 GCA_030040235.1 Gammaproteobacteria bacterium
TCGGTCCTCGCATCCTCGATGGCCTGCTCGTAGGCGGCATTGAGGGCGATCATCGTGCCGAAGAGCGCAAAGGCGACGGTGAGCGCCAGCAGCGTGAGCACCGACTCGATGCGGTTGCGCCAGAGTGCAGCCCAGACGAGAGGCACGAACTTCATGGGCTAACGTGATCCCCCCTTGCGTATACTCGCGCTATTCCAAACGACACCTGCCGCGCGAGGGCGTTCCCATGGCACACAAGCATGATATTTCCCTCTCCCGTCGTGCGCTGCTCCGGGGCGGCCTCGCGAGCGGTGTTGCCGCCGCGCTGCCACCTGTCGTGGGGGCCGCCGAAGGCCGGGTGATCACCAAGCCGATCCCCGCAACCGGCGAGAGGATTCCGGTCATCGGCATCGGCACCAACCGCTTCGGCCGCACACCGTACGAGGACGTGCGCAGCATCCTCAAGGGGATGTACCAGGCCGGCGGCCGGGTCATCGATACCGCCGCCCTGTACGGGGACAGCGAGGTGCAGATCGGCAAGGCGCTCGATGAGCTCGGTCTCACGCAGAAGATGTTCATCGCCACGAAGCTCAACCAGCCCGGCGGGCCGCCTGGATTTTCGGGTGGGCGAGGCGGCTTTGGGTTCGGCGGCGGCGGCGTCGGCGGACGCGCGAGCTTCGAGCGCTCGATGCAGCGTCTGCACAAGGTGGATCTGCTGTTCGTGCATTTTCTCTACAGCGTCGACTCGATGTGGCCGCTGCTCGTCGAGCTCAAGAAGCAGGGCAAGGTACGCTACATCGGCATCACCTCGATCCGCACCCCGGAGTACCCGCGGCTCATCGCGTACATGCGGCGCTTGCCGCTCGATTTCGTGCAGGTGAACTACTCGCTCGGCGACCGCAGGGCCGAAGCCGAGATACTGCCGCTGGCGCGCGAGCGGCGGATGGCCGTGATGGCCGCCGTCCCGCTCGGCGGCGGGCGCAATCTACTCATCAACCAGGTCGGCGGTCGCCGCCTGCCGCCCTGGGCAGCGGACTATGGGATCACCACCTGGGGTCAGTTCTTTCTCAAGTACGCGGTGTCGCACCCGGCGGTGACGTGCGCCATTCCGGGCTCGAGCAAGCTCGAGCATCTCGAGGACAACCAGGCCGCAGGCCACGGCCGGCTGCCGGATGCGGCCGTCCGCCGCAGGATGGAGCAATTCTGGAGCGCATCGGCCTAGCTCCGGTCGGCCTAGCGCGCGTAGCGCGAATAGTCCGGGAACGCGGGCACGTGCGGTGTCGGCAGCGGGTGGCTCGCGAGCTCATCGAGTGCGACGGCGACCGCTTTCTCGAGCTGCACGTCGTGACCTTCGCGCCAGGCCTTGGGGTCGAGCACGACCGGCACATCGGGCGGCACCCCGTGGTTCTCGACGTCCCAGGTCCCGTTCGGATTGAAGAACGCGACCCGCGGTGCCGTCACTGACCCGCCGTCCATGAGGTCTGGGTAGTCGTAGATGCCGACGAGGCCACCCCAGGTCTTCTCACCGACCGTCGGGCCGAGGCCGACCGACTTGAACGCCCAGGGCAGCCAGTCCCCGCCCGAGCCCGCGAACTGATTGGTGATCATCACCTTGGGGCCGTAGATGGCATCGAGCGGGGAGGTGAAGACCGCACCCTCGCGCGTGTACCAGTAGCTCGTGAGCTTGCGCTGCATGGTCTCGATCATGTAGTTCGCGACCGAGCCGCCCCCGTTGAACCGCTCGTCCATGACGGCGCCCTGCTTGCCGACCTGTGCCAGGTAGTAACGGTTGAAGCTGTCGTAACCGGCATCGGCGGTGTTCGGCAGATACACGTACGCGAGCTTGCCGCCGCTCAAGCGGTCGACGACCTGCATGTTGTGCACGAGCCAGTCGCGGTGACGCAGGTTCAACTCCTCCGGAACCGGTGTCACGGTCACATCGCGCGCCCCGCGGCCGTCCGGATTCGGTCCCACGCGCAGCACGACCTGCTTGCCCGCCTTGTCGAGGAAGTAGCTATAGATATTGTCCGTCGCGCCCAGGTCGCGGCCGTCGACGGCGAGGAGGTAGTCGCCCGCCACGACGTTCACTCCGGGCTGCGTGAGCGGGGCATGCAGGCGCGGATTCCAGTTCTCGCCGTTCAGGACCCGCACGATGCGGTAGCGTCCGTTCTCGATGCGATAGTCCGCTCCCAGGAGCCCCACGGTCACCGGCGGTACGACGGGCACCTCCCCGCCGCGCACGAACATGTGCCCGACGTTGAGGTCGCTCAACATCTGGTTGAAGAGGAAATTCTCGTCCTCGCGGCTCGCGAGTCCCGGAAGGTACTTCGCGTACTCGGCCTCGGTCTTCGCGAGATCGAGCCCGTGAAAGTTCGGCGCATAGAAGAAGTCCCGCTCGATGCGCCAGACCTCGTGATACATCTGCTGCCACTCGGCCTGGGGATCGATGTCGACCTTGAGGTCGCCGAGCTTGAGGAGCCCATCGGTCGGCTTGATCGGACCTGCGGTGGAGGCGATGCCCCATTGACGGTGCGCAACGAAGAGCGCCTTTTCCCCGTTGAAGGAGAGCCCGAACCCCTCGACGCCGGAGATGACGGGCGTCACCTTGCGGGTCTTCATGTCGAACTTCGTTACCGAGAGCGGCGGCGGTTCACCCGGCGGCAGGGCACTCGCGTCCTCGATCGGCGGCAGATCGACCATGAAGAGCTCCCCGGTCTTGCCGGACCTGACGCCGAGGTAGCTCTTCGACGGGATCGGCAGCGCGAGAATGCGCTGGTCGATGTTCGCGAAATCGATCCTGACCATGGGCGGCGGGGGCTGACCCGGCTTCGCCGGATTTCTCGGATTTTTTTCCTTGCCTGACTCGGTTTCCTTCGATGGTCCCTCACCCTCGGGGGCCGCGACCGGACCCGTGACTTGAGGTTTCTCCTCATCGCTCTGCGGAGCGATCGGCGAGGGCTCATTCCTCGAGAGCACGATGAGATAGATATTGCTGGTCACCGTGTGGTCGTAGGCCGACATGTCGAGCCAGGCCGTCGTCGGTCCTGCGTTGGTGCTCGCGATGAAGTAGAGCCACTTGCCGTTCTTGTCCCACACGGCCGAGCGTGCATCGCTCATGCCATCGGTGAGCTGGGTGCTCTTGCCGGTCGCGAGCGAGTACACGAACACGGCGCGCATGTGATTGCGGAGCAGCTTCGTGTAGGCGATCCACTCGCTATCGGGCGACCAGGACGGTGAGAGCGTCCGCTCCGGCGTCTCGTACATGTCGGTGCCGATCTTGACCGGTGTGCCTTTCGCAAGATCGAGGTACCAGACGTTGAGACGCTTATCGGTGTAGGCGATCTTTTTGCTGTCGGGGGACCAGCGCGGGTCGTAGAAGAACGAAGGCGGTGACCCGAGATCGAACTTGCGTACCGGACCGAGTCCGTTCTGGTCCCGGATGTGGAGCGCATACTCGCCCGACTCATCGGAGAAGTAGGCGATCGATTTGCCGTCCGGAGACCACGCTGGATAGCGGTCCGAGACGCCCGGGGAATGGGTGATGTTGCGGATGTCGCCGTGCTCGGCCGGTACGGTGAGGATCTCACCGTGCGCCTCGAAGACGGCCCGTGCGCCGGTCGGGGAGATGCCCGCGGAGAGGATCTGGCTCTGCACGTTCTCGAGGTGCGGCAGGAGCTGCGGAAAATCCCCCGCGACGCGGATGCTCACGGGGCGGCCGCGGCCGGTAGAGGGATCGAAAATGTGAATGGATCCGAACTGCGAGTAGACGATCGCATCGGGCCCGGCCGAGGCTTCCTTGATCGGTAGCCCCTCGTTCGGCAGCACCTGCCGAGACTGCCTCGTCGAGGGGTCGTACTCGTAAAGCGTGAACGGCCCCGTCTGGTCGGAGAGGAAGTAGATCTTCCCGCCGAGCCACATCGGATCGAACTCGTTCCAGTCCCCGCGCGGGATCTCCTCGTAGCTCGAGTCCGAGAGCTTCGCGAGCCAGATCTTGGTCTCCGTGCCGCCGCGGTAATGCGACCAGGTGCCGAACGCGAACGGC
>JASHUC010000482.1 GCA_030040235.1 Gammaproteobacteria bacterium
CGCTCCCCTGCCGACGCTTCACCTTCATCCTCGCGGATGCCTGTGCACGGCTCAGGGTCGATGTGGCTCGCTATTCCTTCACCGTGGCGGACTCTCACCACCTACTCCTTGCCGGTCTCCCGGCGCACTGTCCGACGATTCCGGACCGCATCCGGAATCATCGCACCCCCTTGGTCAGGGCTGCGCCCCGACACCCCTGAGGACACCCGCGCGCGCGCCGTCCCCGCCACTGCTCCGCGCTGCGCTCGTCGCAGGTTGCCCGCATGGGGATTGGATGACAGGCGGGTGCACACTGACGGGAAACTCGACTGATGAATCCTTGGTTGCGTGAGCTGGCTCGGATTCTGGCCGCAGTGGCCGTCGAGGACATCGCCGATGAGTCGGACGAGCTGGCGTCTTCCGCTGACGCGGTGGCAGGGCGCGACCCGAGGGAGCACGGATCGAACGACGCCGAGAGCAGCCGGCAGAGCAGCTTCGGCGACCGGCAGCACCGGTCCTTGTTCGCGGAAGAATGCTGATGTATACTCTTGATGTATATCAGCGAGGATTCCATTCATGTCCGAGAGCGGTATCGCCAAGATATTCATGCACGGCCGCAGCCAGGCCGTGCGCTTGCCGATGGCATTTCGCCTACCGGGCAGCAGCGTGCGCGTGCGCCGTGTGGAACACGGCATCCTGCTTGAGCCGATGGTGACGGACATCAAGACATGGTTGGCCGAGCTGGACCGGTTTGCCGATGTCCCATTCATGGAAGACGGCCGCAAGCAGCCACCCATGCCGGCGCCTGAAGACACGTTTGAATGATCTACCTGCTCGACACGAACGCAGTCATCGCCATTCTCAAGGGGAAGCCCGCAGCCGTGCGTACCCGGCTGAGACGGGTGGCGCCGAAAGCGACCGCGATCGCCGTGTCCTCGATCGTATTGTTCGAGCTTTGGTACGGGGTGGCACGCAGCGAGCGGCAGCGGGACAACACGGAACGGCTGCGCATCTTTCTCTCCGGGGCCATCAGCGTTATTCCCTTTGATGCTGACGACGCCGCGACCGCAGGCGAGGTCCGCGCCGCGCTCGAGGCAACGGGCAAGCCCATCGGTCCCTACGACCTGCTGATCGCCGCCCAGGCGCTCCGGCTCAGGGCTACGCTCGTCACGGCGAACGTGTCGGAGTTCGAGCGGGTACGTGGCCTCGTATGGCAAGACTGGGGCGCCAAAGGGTGATGTAGATACCATGATCCGCGCAGCCCTGTACGCCCGCTATTCCACCGACAAGCAGCGCGAAGCCTCCATCGAGGATCAGGCGCGCAACTGCCGCCGAGTCGCCGAGCGCGAGGGCTGGCAGCTCGGCAAGACGTATCAGGATCAAGCGGTAAGCGGTTGTCGCGCAGATCGGGCAGGCTATCAGTCGATGCTGGCCGATGCGAAAACCGGACAGTTCGACGTGCTGTTGGTCGATGACATTTCGCGCCTATCGCGCGATCAGGTCGAGGCGGAAACGACGTTTCGTCGGCTGGAGCACTGGGGCGTGCGCGTCATTGGCGTCTCGGACGGCTACGACTCCGAGGCGAAGATCCGCAAAGTCCACCGCGCCGTCAAGAACCTGATGAACGAGGTCTATCTGGATGACCTCGCGGAAAAGACGCACCGCGGCTTGGAGGGACAGGCTCGTGCGGGCAACAACGCGGGCGGGCATGCATACGGATATCGTCACGTGCCCATAGAGGATGCTGAGCGACGAGACTCTTTCGGCCGGCCGGTCGTCGTGGCCGTACGGCGCGAGATCGAGTCGGCGCAGGCGCAGACAGTCCGCAACATCTTCGACTGGTACGCGACGGGATACAGCCTCGCTGGATCGCCGACGAACTCAATCGCCTACAGGTCCCCTCTCCGGGGGCGAGTTGGCAGCGTCGGACGCGCCGGCGTGATGGGATTTGGCTTGCGAGTGCGATTGCAGGTGATGCCCGCAAGGCACTCGGGATACTCAACAACGACCTCTATCGGGGCGTTTATATCTGGAACCGTTCACGGTGGGTACGCGATCCCGAGACGCACAGGCGCGTACGTCAGCAACGTCCTGAGTCCGAGTGGGTGGTGCAGCAGGTGCCGGACCTACGTATCGTCAGTGACGAGCTGTGGCATCGCGTGAAGGCACGCCAGGCCACCGTGCAGCAGAAGTCCGCCAAGATTCGCGAAGCCCTGCATCGCACCGCCCGGACGGGACGTCAGCCCAAGTATCTGCTGTCCGGCTTGCTCAAATGCGAATTCCGAGCCCTGCGTGCTGCTCAATGCTCGGCGCGCAAAGCCGCGCGGGAGGCCCGTCAAGCACGGCTTTCTGAGCTTGAACAGGAGGTCGGGCACCTGATCGACGCCGTCGCCAAGGGACTGCTATCGCCTGCCATCAGGGCCAGACTCGAAGCCGCGGAGTCGGAGCGGTCGGTGCTCCTGAGCGACCGCGGCGGGCCGTCGGAAGGGGTGGCCGACGTGTTACCCCGGCTGAGTGACACCTACCGCGAGCTGGTCGAGAACCTGGAGCACATTCCGGAGCGCCACCTCCGGCGGGCGCGGGCGAGCTTGAGCGGCATGACTGGCGGTGCTATTCGCCTGATGCCCGACGAGGACAGGCGGTTCCTGAACGCGGAGCTTTCCCTGGATGGCGGCCGGCTATTCGAGATGGCCACCGGCCAGAAAATAAATGTGGTAGCGGGGGCTCGATTCCGGTCCGAGCAATACCGCTTGTGTGTCGTAGACGATATGTATGAGCTCGTTTATACATCGGAGCATCGGAGAATGAAGGATGGTGTGCTGGTGCGTCCGGCCGGTAAGCCCAAGTTGACTCTGGCCCAGAGGCTTGCCGCTTTTGACCTTCCCCTTCATGGAGGCGAGGCCATGGCCACCGGGCCCATGGGCACCAAGCCCGACCGTGGACTTAAGAGCCTGCCTCGTGTCAGGCGCGATACAATAGCACCATGGCTCTCTTTGATGCATTGGGCTTTCGATGGGACCGAGACGCTGTTCCTCGAGAGCTTCCGCGCGCCTCCCTGAATAGGGTGGTGTTCCGATTTTCCAGGATGCTCCCTGAGTACGTATGGGATGCAGGCGTGCTCGAGGGCAATCCATTCACATTTCCAGAGGTAAAAACACTCCTTGAGGGTGTCACAGTAGGAGGACGGAAGCTATCGGACCAGGAACAGATTCTGAACCTTGCGGATAGCTCCAAGTACTTGGTTGAGCTCGTGAAGCAAGGGCAATTCAGGCTCGACAAGCAGACCTGCTGTTCGCTCAATGCTCGAGTAGCGCGAAACGAAGCGCTCGAATGGGGACATTTCCGCGGAGAAGGAGCGGAAACGAACTACACACCCGATGTCGCGTTGGGGGAGAGGGGACGATTTACGCCACTTCCAACCGAGCGCGAGGCTACCCGCCTCAACAAGGTGTTCACCAACGGCGTGCGTGCGTTGCAGGAGAATGTCTCCAATCCCTTCGAGAGGGCATCCGCCTTCTTCTTGTTTGGGTCACTTCAGCAGTTCTTCTTTGATGGGAATAAGCGCACTTCGAGATTCATGATGAACGGTCTGCTGATGACTGAAGGCATCGATGCCATCAGCATTCCTGCCGTGCGCGCGACGCAATTCAACTCTCGAATGGTCGATTTCTACGTTACCCGAGATGCCACTGAGATGATGGCCTTTGTCCTGGATTGTCATCCGGAAATCGCACAGATTCGTCAGCTCAACCCAGGGCTCTCGGTCATTGAGGACGCACCGAGCATTCACCAATTTGGTCTGAATGATTCCATGGACACTGACG
The DNA here is from genome assembly GCA_030040235.1 of Gammaproteobacteria bacterium. The sequence goes on from JASHUC010000482.1 coordinate 3,804, forward strand.
CGCGCGCGCACGCATCCCAACATACGAGAAATACGGTCGGCAACACCTCGTTGGATTCCTCCGAGCCCAAGCAACCGTTGACGAAGCGTCCTTCGATGGAGGAAATTCAACGAAACGCCGCCGAAAATTGGCGGCGGAACTACTACGAGAAAAAAGCGGATATTCCTGCGCCGGAGCAGGAATCGACCCGAGTCAAGGAGAACGCTCCTGAACCTGGGAGAGTCAGTTATGAGCGAGCCGCCGGCATCGATATCGATTTTGATCCCGAGCGCTGAACACAGCTGAGCCGAAAGTCCGAACCGCTCCGGTTGAGGCGAATCCGCGCCTCGACGACTGTCTCTCACAGGCTGGAAGCCGCACGGTGGCTCGCAGCTACGTTCAGAACTTGGCCACGGCCGAAGTTCTTCAGGACGGCGCCCCCCGTCAAGCAAATCGGGAGCCTGATGCCGTTTAAAATGGTAGCGGGGCAGGATTTGAGATTTATTTCCAGCCTCGGATCGTGAAAATTCGTCTCCGATAGGTCCCCCTCGGCCCGCCCGATGTCGAGCCTGTGCTCGCAGCCGAGCCAAAGCCGACTCGTAGAGTCGAGGACTGGCGCGGTAAGTCCTTGATGGGACCCCCGTTTCCAGTCCCCGCTCATCGAACCGGACATGCGGTTCTCCCGCATCCGGCTCTCGGACAAGACCTCACGCGTTCGCCCACGGACGGGTCTGGGTGAGGAGGCGCAGGCGCACAAGCCCCAACTGGGTATAGAAGTACCCATCGGGAAAACGCGTGTAGCCATTGCTGCCCACCTTGTGCTTGGCGCACAACCAGCGGCGAAGCCGACGGAGCGTGTAGCGATCCAAAGTGCGGTAGCTTGCGCTGACGGGGCCGAGACTGAAGTACTCCGCCCAACCTCGCAAGAGCCGATTGATACGCTGCACGATCAGGGCCGTGTCGAGCAGGCCGGTTCGCAGAGCCGTCTCTGCGTGCAGCCGCTCGATAACCCGGCGGAGACTCTTCTTCGAGGGCCGGGTGCCCAGAAAGGCGTAGCCCGTCCTCGGCGAGTAGTACCGCCCGAAGGTGTAGCCCAGGAAGTCGAACGTCTCATTTGGCACGCGACATACTCGGGTCTTCTCCTCGTTCACGGTCAGCTTGATCTGCGCCATCAGGGATCGCATCGCCTCGAGGGCCTGCGCCGCCGAGCCTTTGCAGCAGATGACCAGATCGTCAGCGTAGGTGACCACGCGCGCCTTGAAGAGCGCTTCAAAACCCTTCCGCCGCCACCCCAGCACGAACCGTCGCATGTACAGGTTCGCGAGCAGTGGCGAGAGCGGCGACCCCTGTGGAATACCGCGCTTCTCGTCACGACACCGGGTCGTGCGCCGCTTGCCACCGCGCTCGTCGGTTTCCTCGACCGCCACTTCGAGCCACATCTTGATCAGATGCAGCACGTGCCGATCAACGACCCGACGCGCCACCGACTTCATCAGCTCGGCGTGCGGGATGGAGTCAAAGTACGCGGCGAGATCCGCGTCAACGACCTGCGTATGGCCCGTTTTCAGCAGGCTGTGAACCTGCCGGATTGCATCGTGAGCGTTCCGGTCCGGTCGATAGGCATACTGCTCCGGTGGTAGGTCGGCTTCGAAGATCGGGCCGAGCACCAACGCCATTGCCATCTGCACCACTCGATCGCGGATCGTCGGGATCCCCAGTGGCCGCAACTTGCCGTTGGGCTTTGGGATATGCACCCGGCGGATCGCCTCCGCCTGATACGTCTTCTCCTTGAGCCTCTTCGCCAGCTCGCCCAGCCACGACTCAGCCCCCTCCGCCTCGATGTCCTCGAAGTGCACTCCGTCCACCCCCGGGGCGCCGCGGTTCGCGCGGCAGCACTGATAGGCAAAACGCAGCACATCCTCTCGGTACAGCTTGTCGTAGAG
>JASHUC010000483.1 GCA_030040235.1 Gammaproteobacteria bacterium
GAAGTACTCGTCTTTGAGTGCGATCTCCTCGAGCCGGAGCGCGAGCTCGAAGAGCGGATTGTCGACCCGGCCGAGCTTCGCGAGCACCTTGTGGCACGTGTCGCGGATGATCTTCGCGCGGGGATCGAAGTTCTTGTACACGCGATGCCCGAAGCCCATCAGGCGGAAGTGGCCCGAGCGGTCCTTGGCCATGGCCAGGAACTTCGGAATGTTCTCCACGGTGCCGATCTGCTCGAGCATCGCGAGCACGGCCTCGTTCGCCCCGCCGTGCGCCGGACCCCAGAGCGCGGACACTCCGGCGGAGATCGCGGCATAGGGATTCGCTCCCGTGCTGCCGGCCAGGCGCACGGTCGAGGTGCTCGCATTCTGCTCGTGATCGGCATGCAGGATGAAGAGAAGATCGAGCGCCTGGGCCGCCACCGCATCGACCTGGTACGGCTCGCAGGGCACGGCGAAGAACATGTGCAGCATGTTGCTGCAGTAATCGAGATCGTTGCGCGGATAGATGAATGGCTGGCCGAGCGAGTGCTTGTGCGCCGCCGCGGCGATCGTCGGCATCTTCGCGACGATCCGGTGGGCGAAGATCTCCCGGTGCCGCAGGTTATAGATGTCCATCGAGTCGTGATAGAAGGCCGACAGCGAGGCGACCACCGCCGAGGTCATTGCCATGGGATGGGCGTTGTGGTGGAAGCCATTGAAGAACCGCAGCAGCGTCTCGTTGATCATCGTGTGGTGACGAATGGAGTCCGAGAACGCATCGAGCTGGCGGCGTGTGGGCAGCTCCCCGTGCAGCACGAGGTAGCACACCTCCATGAAGGTGCTTTTCTCGGCGAGCTGCTCGACGGGATAGCCGCGATAGAGCAGCACCCCGGCATCCCCGTCGATGTAGGTGATCTTGCTCTCGCAGGAGGCCGTGACGCCGAATCCCGGGTCGTACGTGAAGACGTCCTGGTCCTTGTAGATCGATCCTACGTCGAGAACGCTGGGGCCGATCGTGCCCGCACGGACGGGAAGCTCGGATTTTTTGCCGCCCGCCGGGGCGACCAGCTCGAACTTGCTCTCGGTCATGTGCGTGCGCTTCTGCGGGGGTTCGTCGCGGGAGCGGCGAGCCTTACACGGTCCGCGCACGGAATCAAGGCGCGGGTCGTGCCCCCGAGTCGCGCCGCAGGCGGCGCGCGGGTTCCCGATGCGGGGACGCGCGCGCTGCGATCAGATCACTCGCGCGGGCGCGCCACCGCGGCGCCGTACTTCTTCCGGAACTTGTCCACGCGGCCGGCAGTGTCCACGATCTTCTGCTTGCCGGTGTAGAACGGATGGCAGTTCGAGCACACCTCGACCTGCAGATCGTGCCCGAGCGTCGACCGCGTCTTGAACGTGTTACCGCAGCTGCAGATCACGCTGATCTCTTTGTACTCGGGATGGATCGAGGCTTTCATGATGGGTCACTCGCGGTCGAAGGGGGCGCCCCCGCAAAAGGGCGCGGGAGTTTACCGGCGAATCGTCGGCGGCTCAAGCACGGCAGTGGGCTTTTGCCCAGCTTCGGGCGCGCGGCGCTTCGTGGGCTCGCCGGGGTCTCGCGGGCGGTCATAATAATCCACAGAACCTGTGGATAACTCTGTGGACACCTCAAGTCGCGCAGCTACTAAATGGGCACCAGATTGCATATCTGTTACGTTGGTTAAAAAATAACCAGCCAATTTCCACTACATCTGTCAACGGGTTACATCCCTCTCATCCAGAGATTTGGGCGGTATAGCGTGTAATGCGCTCATTTACCGATGACCCCTTTTCGGCCTGTGTATAACGGCTTACGCGTCAGCTCGTGTCCGAGCTTCGGGAGGGCTTGACAGCGCTTGAGCGCCGCCGGGAAAAGGCTCCGGAAGGAACTCGAGCAGCAGCTCGTTGAGAAATCTCGAGCCGAACCGCGTCGGTTTCCAGCGCTCGGCGCACGCCCCGACGAGCCCAAGCCCACGCAGCCTCTCGAGCGCCGGCGCCACGGCCTGCCAGGGCAGGCCCGTGCGGCTTTCGAACAGCGCGACGTCGAAGCCCTCGATGAGCCGCAGCGCGTTCAACATGAACTCGAAGGGCAGATCGCGCGGCTCGATCGTGGTGCGCGCCGGCGGCCCCGCGGAAGCGAGATACCGGCGCGGCTCGCGAGTGCGCACGGTGCGAACGATGCGTCCGTCGCCCGGAAAAGTCAGCTTACCGTGTGCGCCGGCCCCAGCCCCCAGGTAGTCGCCGAACCTCCAGTAATTGAGATTGTGCCGGGCGCGCCGACCCCGGCGCGCGTACGCGGAAGTCTCGTACTGCGCAAATCCGGCGCCCTCGAGCTGCTCCTCGCAGTCCGCGAGCATCTCGGCGACCGTATCCTCGGCGGGCACGCCGGGTGGCGCTGCCGCGAAGACCGTCCCCGCCTCGATCGTGAGCTGATAGTGCGAGAGGTGCGCGGGAGCGAGGGCAATCGCCTGCTCGACATCGGCGCACGCACCGGCCCTCGTCTGTCCCGGCAACGCGTACATCAGATCGAGATTGAAGTTCGAAAGCCCCGCCGCATGCAGCTCGCCCGCCGCCCGACAGGTCTCGGCGGGTGAGTGAATCCGGCCGAGTTGCGCGAGAGCGGCACGATCGAAACTCTGCGCACCGAGAGAGACGCGATTGACTCCCGCGGCACGGTACTCCGCGAACCGCCCGCGCTCGATCGCACCCGGATTCGCCTCGAGGGTCACCTCGATGTCGCTCTCGAACCCGAAGAGGCTGCGCGCCGCGCAGATCACGCGCTCGATCGAGGCGGGGGCGAACAGGCTCGGCGTGCCACCGCCGAGAAAGATGCTCATCAGGCGTCGCGCGCCCGCATCCAGCCGCTGCTGCTCCATATCGCGGATCAGCGCCTCGACGTAGCGCTCCTCCGGCAGGGCCCCCTTGAGCGTGTAGGAGTTGAAATCACAGTACGGGCACTTGCGCACGCACCAGGGGAAGTGCACGTAGAGGGCAAGGGGTGGGGCGGAAAGGCGCATGTGGGGCCGATGATCTAACGCTTGCCGCGCAGTTGCGCGAGGAGCGACGCGAGCGCTCGCGCACGATGGCTCACGGCATCCTTCTCGCCGGGCGCGAGCTCGGCGGCGGTACGGCCGTCGTCGTGCGGAACGAAGATCGGATCATAGCCGAAGCCACCCGCGCCGCGGGCGGCGTGCGCGATCGAGCCTTCCCAGCACCCTTCCGCAATGAGCGGGCGAGGATCGGCGGGGTTTCGCACGTACGCGATGATGCACCGATAGCGCGCCGTGCGGCGCTCCGGGGCAAGCGCGTGCAGTTCCGCGAGCAGCTTGTCGCGATTGTCGCGGTCGGTCGCCTGCTCTCCCGCATAGCGCGCCGACCACACTCCGGGGCGGCCCCCGAGCGCATCGACCTCGATGCCCGAATCGTCAGCGAGCGCCGGCAAGCCGCCGGCACGCGCCGCGTGGCGCGCCTTGATGAGCGCGTTCTCGAGAAAGCTCTGACCCGTTTCCACCGCCGACTCGATCCCGAGTTCCCCTTGGGATACGAGCCGCCAGCCGAGCGGCACGAGCAGGGCTGCGAGCTCGCGCAGCTTCCCCGGGTTCGCGCTCGCAAGAATGACGGTGCCGGCCACGCTGCGGCCCCGAACCGCTCAAGCGGGCCGATA
>JASHUC010000484.1 GCA_030040235.1 Gammaproteobacteria bacterium
GCTGCATTCCGAGGCAGATGCCGAGCACCGGCTGCGCGAGTTGCGCAAGCTGCCCGGCGAGCCCGCCGGCGCGCAGCCGCTGCATGGCATCGTGCGCCGAGCCGACGCCCGGCAGGATCACGCGCGGGGCGGCCGCGATCTCCGCCGGATCGCTCGACACGCGTGCGTGGGCATGCAGCCGCTCGAGCGCAAATTGCAGCGAGGCGAGGTTGGCGCCACCGCTATCGATGATGACGAGCTCGCTCAAAGCAGACCCTTGGTGGTCGGGAGATCGGTACCCTCGCGGCGCGCCGCCGCCCGCAGCGCGCGGCCGACACCCTTGAAGCACGCCTCGACCATGTGGTGGGAGTTCTCTCCGGTGACGCTCACGTGAATGGCAGCGCCCAGAGTCTCGGCGAACGAGCGGAAGAAGTGCGGCACGAGCTCGGTCGGGAGCTCCCCGATACGCTCGCGTGCGAACTTGCCCTCGAACACCGCGTACGATCGCCCGGAAAGATCGAGCGCGACCTGGGCGCGTGACTCGTCCATCGGCAGAAGGAAGCCATAGCGCGCGATGCCGGCTTTATCGCCGAGCGCGCATCGCCAGGCCTGTCCGAGCGCGAGCGCACAGTCCTCGACCGTGTGATGCTCGTCGATGTTGAGATCGCCCTCGCAAGTGAGCTCGAGGGCGAAGCCGCCGTGCTTGGCGAGCTGCTCGAGCATGTGATCGAAGAAGCCGATGCCGGTGCGGGCGCGTACCGGCTCGCCGCAATCGAGATCGACGGATACCTCGATGCGCGTCTCGCGGGTGGCACGCGAGAGGTGAGCACGCCGGGCGAGGAGGGCGCGCGCAACGGCCGGCCAGGTCTCCTCGGGCGTGCCGTTGCGCCGCACGCGCAGTCCCCGCACCCCGAGATTGCGCGCGAGCTCCAAGTCGGTGTCGCGATCACCCACGACCGCACTGCGCGACAGATCGATGCGTCGATCGCGCAGGTGGCGCTGCACGAGCCCCGTTGCGGGCTTGCGGCACTCGCAGCCGTCGCTCGGGAAATGCGGACAGATGAGCACGGCCTCGAAGGTGATGCCCTGGGACTCGAATGCATCGAGAATGAACCGATGCGCTTTCTCGAACGCCGCCCTGGGGTGGGAGGGCGTGCCGAGACCATCCTGGTTGGTCACGATCACGAGCGCGAATCCGGCGCGCTGAAGCTCGCCGAGCGCTGCGAACACTCCCGGCATGAAGCGCACCTTGTCCAGGGAGTCGACCTGGCAGTCGGGCGGCTCCTCGACGAGTGTGCCGTCGTGGTCAACGAACAAGGTGGGTGCGCTCATCCGCCTCACGCCCGCTGCGAGGCCGCGGCGCGGCGCGCGGGCGGCAACGGCCCGAGCGCGTTGAGTGCGGCCACGAGCCGCGCGTTCTGCTCGGGCGTGCCGACGGTGATCCGCAGATGCTGCGCAAGAGCGGGCTGTGTGCGCATATCGCGCACCAGGAAGCCCGCCTCCCGTGCGCAGGCGAAGGCCTCCGCCGGATCGTCGAACTCGACGAGCACGAAGTTCGCGGCGCTCGGAAAGACCTGCACGACCCGGGCACAGCCGCGCAGCGCCGCGCTCAGCTTCTCGCGCTCCTCGCGTACCATCGCCACGCGCTCGCGCGCGCGCGCGAGCTGCGGGGGCTCGAGGGCGAGGAGGACGGTCTCGAGTGTCTGCTGCGTGAGCGCGTAGGGCGGGATGATCCGGCGCAGGAGCGCAACCAGCTCCGGTGCGGCAAGGAGGGCTCCGCAGCGGGCTCCGGCGAGGCCATGGGCCTTCGAGAGCGTGCGCAGCACCACCAGATGCGGGTGGCCCCGCACGTGCCGGGCGAGACTCGGTGCCCCGGAGAACTCGATGTAGGCCTCGTCCACGACCAGGAGGGCCCGCCCGGCGAGGGCGCTCGCGAGTTGCAGCAGAGCGGGCTCCTCGATGCGGTTGCCGGTCGGATTGTTCGGCGAGCAGACATAGACGAGCTTCACGCCTTCGGCGCAGTGCTCGAGGAGCGCGCGCTCATCGAGCGCGAAGCCCCGCTCGGGATCGAGCGGTACGCGCACGACCCCCGCCCCCTGGATGCGCGCGGCGACGGCGTACATGCCGAAAGTGGGAGGCGACACGAGGATGCTGTCCGTGCCTGCGCGGCAGAAGGCGCGGGTGAGCAGGTCGATCAGCTCATCGCTCCCGCGTCCGACGAGCACCTCGGCGGCGGCGACTCCGTAGAGCGCCGCGAGACGCTGCACGAGCGCGCGCGGCTGGGGCTCGGGATAGCGGTTGAGCCCCGCAGCGCTCGCATCGATGCTCGATCGCCAGGGAAGCTCATTCGCATGCAGCCGCGCGAGACCCGGCTCCCAGGGCGCATGAGCGTACGGCTCGAGCTCGAGGATCTCGGGGCGCGCAAGCGCGAGCGGCGAGGGGGGGGCGAGTGCAGCGGACGGGGCGGGCGCGGCGGAAGACGCGACGCCCGCGGGCACGGAGTCGCCGAGCAGCGCGAGGCGGCGGCTCACGGCCTCCCCATGCGCATCGAGCCCTTCGAGCCGTGCAAGCTCCGCCGCGACCGGGCCGAGCGCGGCAAGCCCGGCCGCGGAGAGCTCCTGCACGGTCATGCGCTTCACGAAATCGAGCGTGGACAGTCCGCTGTAGGCTCGCGCGTAGCCGTAGGTCGGCAGCACGTGGTTCGTGCCCGAGCAGTAATCCCCGAGCGGCTCCGGTGACCATTCGCCGAGAAAGACCGAGCCGGCATTGCGCACCTCGGGAAGCCAGCGGCGGGGCTCGCGCACCTCGAGGATCAAATGCTCGGGTGCGTACTCGTTGGCGAGCGCAAAGGCGGTGCCGAGATCGGCGACCACGATGCAGCGGCTCGACTCGAGGGAGCGCTCGAGGATCGTGCGGCGCGAGAGCGTACGGCGCTGGGTCTCGACCGCCGCAAGCACCGCCTCGGCGAGCGCGCGCGAGGGGGTGACGAGGATCGCCTGCGCCTGGGGGTCGTGCTCCGCCTGAGCGAGGAGGTCGGCGGCCACCAGCTCGGCGCGCGCCGTATCGTCCGCGATCACCAGCACTTCGGAGGGCCCGGCCGGCAGATCGCAGGCGGCGCCCTCCGGATCGCTCGCCACCTGCTGTTTGGCCTCGGTAACCCAGGCGTTGCCGGGACCGAAGATCTTGTGCACTTTGGGCACTGTCGGGGTGCCGTACGCGAGCGCCGCGATCGCCTGGGCGCCGCCCACCTTGAAGATCGCGTCGACTCCGCACAGCTCGGCGGCCAGGAGCACGGCAGGATGCGCGGATCCATCGCGCCGCGGGGGCGTGCACAGAACGCGCTGCGGGCAGCCCGCCAGGCGGGCCGGAACGGCGAGCATCACGACGGTGGAGGGCAGAGGCGCCGAGCCGGCCGGCACGTACAGCCCCACCGGGGAGATCGGCCGCACGATGCGCTCGCAGCGTACCCCCGGCATCACCTCGAGGCTGAGCGGCTCGAGCCGCTGCGCGGCGTGGAACGCTTCGACGTTGGCGATGGCGCGCCGCAACGCCTCGATCTGAGCCGCAGACAGCTTGCGGCGCGCCTCGGCGCGCTCCGCCCCCGAGACGGCGAACTCGGCGAGCCGTACGCCGTCGAAGCGCTCGGTCAGGCGCCGCACGGCGGCGTCGCCCTCGCGGCGCACGGCTGCGACGATCTCCCGCACGCTCTGGCCTATCTCGGCGCGAGCCCCCCCGACGGGCCGCGCGAGCAGGGCGCGGCGCGCACTCTCTTCCAGGTTTTTCCACTCGTAGAGCCGCATCGGATCAGTCGAGCATCTTTTCGACCGGCAGCACGAGGAGCGCGCTCGCGCCGGCCTGCTTGAGCCCCTCGAGCGTTTCCCAGAACACGTTCTCGCGGCACACGGCGTGCACCGCGACCTTGTCCGGATGACCCTCCAGAGGAATGATGGTCGGGGACTCGCAGCCGGGCAGCATGCGGCGCACCTCGGCGAGGGCGGCTCGCGGGGCGTGCAGCAGGATGTACTTGCTCTCGCGCACCTGCTGCACCCCGTCGATGCGCTTGAGCAGCCGCTCGACCCAGTCGCGCTTGCCCGCGGGCAGATCGACCGGCGTTCGAATGAGCGTCGCGCAGCTCTCGAGCACCGTTTCCACCTCCTGCAAGTGATTGGCCTGCAGCGTCGAGCCGGTCGAGACCAGATCGCAGATGGCATCGGCGCGTCCGAGCCGGGGTGCG
>JASHUC010000485.1 GCA_030040235.1 Gammaproteobacteria bacterium
GCCGAAGGTCTTGTTGATGGCCGCGGCCACGCGCGCGGAAGTTGTGAAGTCCGGGGTATTGAGATTGAGCACCAAGTGCGCGTCGTTCGCGAAGTGCATGGGTACCGAGCGCTCGACGGTCGCCCCGTTCGGAATGCGGCCGCTGCTCGGTACGTTGAGAATGACCTTGGAGCCGTCCTTGCCGTTCACGCCAAAGCCGCTCACGAGCACGCTGCCCTGCGCGACCGCGTAGATCTGCCCGTCGGCGCCCCGCAGCGAGGTCATGAGGAGCTCCCCGCCGCGCAGGCTCGCGGCATCGCCGATCGAGGCCACGGTCACATCGATCGTCTGGCCGGGCTTGGAGAAGGGAGGCAGCTCCGCCGTGACCGTCACGGCCGCGACGTTGTTGATCATCGGATTGGTGTTCGGCGGGATCGTGACGCCGAACTGCAGGAGCAGATTCTGGATGCTCTGCAGGGTGAACGGCGTCATGGTGGTCTGATCGCCCGTGCCGTTGAGGCCGACGACGAGTCCGTAGCCCACGAGCTGGTTGGTGCGGACGCCCGCGACCTGGGCAATGTCCTTCAGGCGCTCGGCATGCGCGGGAGCCGCTGGACAGAGCGCCAGCACGCTCAGTGCCGCCGCGCACCCGAAGCCCGCGAGCCGGCCGCGAAGCGCGGCGATCGAGCACAGCGGGCGTGCGAGCCCGCGATAGAGCCAGTTGCTGAACATCAGAAGGGCGCCCACGGTGAGTTGAAGAAGCGCGTGAGCCAGCTCATGGCGTTCGCATCGTTGATGGCCCCCTTGCCGCTGTAGCTGATGTGGGCGTTGGCGACGCGGTACGAGGGCACCGAATCGTCCGAGGCGAGATCGATCGGCCTGACGACGCCGGTCACGCGGATGTATTCCTGGCCCTGGTTGAGCCCGATCTGCTTCTGGCCCGCGACGAGCAGGTACCCGTTCGGCAGCACCTTGATGACGGTCACGGCCAGGTAGCCGGTCAGGCTGTTGCTCTGTGAGCTGTCGCCGGAGCCCGTGAACTTCGACGAATTATTGATGCTGTTGCTGAGAATCGGATTACCGTGGAAGGTGATGGCCTTGCCGAGGATCGTGGGCGATGGGAGCGCGTCGGTGCTCGCCTTGCTCGTGTCGGTCGTCGCGGATTTCTGTGCGGCGGTCTGCTCCTCGAGCACGATCGTCACGATGTCGCCCACGTGGCGAGCGATCGGATTCGAGGCGAGCTCGAGCTCCTGATCCGGCCGATAGATGGCCCCCTCCGTCGGAGGCGCCTGCTTCTGTTGCGTCCAGGCGAGGCCGTCGTCGGGCTTCGGCGCATGGGTGGTGCGGCAGGCGCTCGTTGCGACGAGCGCGAGTCCCGCGCAGAGGAAAAATCCGATGTTGCGCATGAAGGCTCGCCTGCACTCTCAATTACATGTTCTGCGTGCCGTAGGAGAGCATCTGGTCCGTGGTCTCCACCGCGCGCGAATCCATCTCGTACGCTTCCTGCGTCTGGATCATGTTGACGAGTTCCTCCACCACATCGACGTTTGAGCCCTCGACCGAGCCCTGGATGAGCGTCCCCAGGCCGTTCAGGCCCGGCGTGCCGATGGTCGGGGGGCCGCTCGAGGCGGTCTCGAGCGACAGGTTGCCGCCCATATCCTGCAGGCCCGCGGGGTTGATGAAGTTCGCGAGCTGCAGCGTTCCCACCGTCGTCGCGGTCGCTTGATTGGCGAGCTGCGCGGTGACGGTGCCGTCGGCGCCGATCGTGACGGACTGGGCGCCGGTCGGGATGGTGATCGCCGGCTGAACGGCATAGCCGCTCGAGGTGACGAGCTGCCCCTGGGCGTTGAGCTGGAAGCTGCCGTCGCGCGTGTAGGCGATCGTGCCGTTCGGCTGCAGCACCTGGAAGAACCCGAGGCCCTGGATGGCCACATCGAGAGTATTTCCGGTGTTGTTGATGCTGCCCTGGGTGAAGTTCTTCTCGGTCGACACCACACGCACGCCCGTGCCGACGTTGAGTCCGGAGGGCGACATCGTCGTCTGGGAGGTGTCGGCCCCGACCTGCGACAGATTCTGATAGAGCAGGTCGTCGAACACGGCGCGGCTGCCTTTGAATCCGGTGGTGTTGACGTTGGCGAGGTTGTTCGCCGTGACGGTCATCTGGGTCTGTTGAGCATCGAGGCCGGTCTTCGCGGCCCACAAGGCGGGTTCCATGGGTTCCCTCTCTCGGTGTGATTACGGTGTGCGTCCGGGTGCTCGCGTGCGCGCTCAGCTCGACTGCAGCAGCTTCGAAGCGGAGGCGCTGTCATCCTCGGCCGTGTGGAGCGATTTCACCTGCAGCTCGAAGCGCCGCGACAGCTCGATCATGTTGACGAGGCAGCTCGGAAGATCGACGTTGCTCGACTCGAGCACACCTGAGGCGATGGTGGTCGAGGCGTCCGCCGGCGGCGTCGAGCCGTCGGTCATGCGATAGAGGCCGTCGGGACCCTTCTGCAGCGATTCGGCCGGCGGATTCACGAGCTTGATCTGTCCGATCTTGGCGATCGAGAGCGGCGTCTGTCCCATCGGCACGATCGAGACCGAGCCGTCGGCGCCGATGGTCGTCGAGGCCGCCGGCGGGACGGAGATCGGACCGTCCTCGCCGATGACCGGGTGACCGGTCGCCGTCATGAGCTGTCCGCTCGGATCGATGTGCAGGTCCCCGGCCCGCGTGTAAGCCTCGTTGCCGCTTGCGTCCTGCACGGCAATGAATCCGGAACCCTGCACGGCGATGTCGAGCGGATTGCCGGTCGTCACCTGCACGCCGTTGGTGGTGTCCCAGCCCACCGAGCCGTCGGTCGCGTAGGCGCGCGAGGCATAGCCCGGCCCGGTCACCGAGCGAGTCTGAAATGCGGTGAGATCGGCCTTGAACCCGGTCGTGCTCGCGTTGGCGAGATTGTAGCTGTTGGCCGCCTGCGCCTTGAGCGTCTCGCTCGCGCCCGACATCGCAACGTAGATCAGTTTGTCCATGACTTACCCGCTCACCGGCGCAAGAGACTGGCAGCTCTCTCACGCGTCCTGCCTCATCGCTCCTATCAACCGTTCTGGTCGATCTGGATGATCGACTGGGTGACCTGATCCTCGGTCTGGATCATCTGCGCGTTCGCCTGGAAGGCACGCTCGGCCGTGATCATCTCGACCAGAGCCGAGGTCGTATCGACGTTCGATTCCTCGAGCGAGCCGGACTGGATCGTGCCGAAGCCCGAGCCGCCCGCGACGCCGTTGACGGGCGGTCCGGAGGACTGCGTGGCGGACCACGTCTGGTTGCCGTCCTGCTGCAAGCCCTCCGTGTTCGCGAAGTTCGCAAGCGCGACCTGGCCCAGGTTGACCGAGTTGCCGTTGGTGTACTGCGCCTGCACGACTCCCGTCTGGCTCACACTGATGCCGGTCAGCTGGCCGGTGGTGTAGCCGTTCTGATTGACGGCCGTTACGCCGAAGCTTCCACCGTACTGAGTGACCTGGCTGAAATTGAAGGTCATGTTCATCGCAGCGGCGCCCGTCGCGGGCGTGTACGTGCCGAAATTGACCGTGCCGCCCGTGGCGGCCGTGCCGTCGGCGTTCGTTGCCGAGGTGAGCGCGCCGCTCGAGTTGTACGTGAGGGTGGCCGGATCGGTGTTGACCGCGTTGCCGTCGATGTACTCGTACGCGTCCCACGTGCCCGGCGTCGCGGTGGCGACGAAATAGAGCGTCGAGGTATGCGCGGCGCCTTCGGAGTCGTACACCGTGAGCGAGGTGGTGTTGGTGTAGCTGTTGGGATCGGTGGGGCTGAACGGGGTGTCCGTGGGCGCGCTCGAGTCGGCGGGCAGATTCGCGGTGAGCTGCACCGCCGTGGTCGCTGCCGGAGCGCTCTCGCTGGTGTTGAGCGTGAGGTCCTGGAGCGCCCCGGTGTTGAAGCTGCCGTTGGAGAGCGGCGGATAGCCCTGCAGGACCTGTCCCTGATCGTTGACGACCTGGTTGGCGCTGTTGAGCTGGAATTCCCCGTCCTGCGTATAGCTCAGCGCTCCGTCATCGCTCATGATGAAGAACCCATTGCCGTCGATGGCGAGATCGAGGCTGTTACCGGTCGTCTCGATGTCTCCCTCGGTGAACTGCTGGGCGACTTCCTGCACTCCGACGCCGTTGCCCGATGCGGTGGCGCTCACGCCGGTCGGGCTCGAGGCGAACAGGCTTGCGAACTCGGTTGTCGAGCTCTTGAACCCGACGGTCGAGGCGTTCGCGAGATTGTTCGAGGTGACCGAGAGGTCCTCGTTGGCGGCGTTGAGTCCTGTCAAGGCGATATTGAAAGACATGGATCGATCTCTCCTGAAACGTTCGTTCGTGATGCGGGGCGCCTAGGGCACCCTACCCGTATTGATCGCGGTGACCTGCCTTTTAGAGGACACTCACCACGGAGCTGAGCGGCACCGAGCCGTTGTTCGTGTTCACATCGAGTGCCTGGGTGGTCGGATCGATGGTGACGCTCTGAACCTGGCTCTCGATGTATGGGCTCACCGACTGGCTCGCGCCACTCACCGTCGCCGTGACACTCACGCTGTAGGTTCCGGCGGCCGCAGCGGCGCCGGTGCTGGTCGTGCCATTCCACGTGAACGACGTGAGCCCGGAGGACTGGGGCGTGACCGGGAAGGAGCTCACGGTCGCGCCGCTCCCGTCGCTGATGGTCACCTGGAGCGCGGAGGCGCCCGCGGGCGCCTCGACCGCCCCGCTCACCGAGCCGCCCGAGGCGAGGGTCGCGGTGCTCGTCGGTGCGAGCACATTCTGCCCGAGCAGCGCGGCGCCGCTCGTCAGCTGCTGCGCCTGCAGGCTCGACTGCATGCCTTGCAGGCTCGACACCTCGCTCAGGCCCTCGATCTGCGAGAGAAACTCGCTCGGGTCCGTCGGGTCGAGGGGGTCCTGGTTCTGCAGCTGGGTGGTGATCAGCTGGAGGAATTGCGCCTCGCTGATCTGCATGTTCGCGGGGATCGGGCTCGAGGAGGACGAGCTCACTTGGGAGCTCGCGTTCGAGGCGCCGAGCGGATTCACCGAGTTGGTGGTCATGATGTTCCTAGGTAACTGCGGTTACGGCGTGCGCTCAGGACTGCCCGAGCTTCAAGGTGTCGAGCATGAGCTCCTTCGAGGTGTTCATGATCTCGACGTTGTCCTGATAGGCGCGTGAGGCGGAGATCATGTCCGTCATCTCCTCGATGATGTTGACGTTCGGGGAGTAGACGTTTCCCTGGGCGTCCGCGAGCGGATTGCCGGGATCGTGCGTCACGGTGGGCGGTGCGTTGCTCTCGACGATGCCCGCCACGCGCACCGCAGCGCCGGCATTGCTCTGGGAATCGCTACCGAAGGAACCGAGCGCCTCGCGCACCGCCTGAAAGACCGGATGGCGGGCCTTGTAGACGGTGGACGGGTCGCTGCTCGCGCTGTCGGCGTTGGCGAGGTTGCTCGCGATCGTGTTGAGCCGCACGGATTCCGCGGAGAGCCCGGAGCCTGCGATGTCGAAGATCTTGAAAGAGGACATGGTCGTGCTCCGCTTGCGGCTACGAGCCGGTGATGGCGGTCATGAGATTGCGCAAGCTGGTCGAGATGAAGGTGAGCGTCGCCTGATACCGCACGGTGTTCTCCGCGAACGCCGCCTGCTCGAGCGCGGAATCGACCGTGTTCCCATCGAGCGATGGGGCGAGCGGCACACGATATTTGAGGTCGGCGGAATCTGCGGACGTGGGATCACCAGCGGCGATGTGCTGCGGGTCGGTCGTCGCGAGCGTCACCGGCGCGACCGACTGCTCTGCGGACTGCGCCTGGCCGGTCGCCGCGGCGAGCGCGGCCTGAAAGTCGATATCGCGCGCCTTGTAATTGGGCGTGTCGACGTTCGCGAGATTGTCCGCGAGCACCTCCATGCGGCGCGATTGCAGCTGCAAGGCCTCGGGGTGAATCCCAAGATAGCTATCGAGGTCCAGGGCCATGGGTCAGTCCGCCATTCAAACCGTCCGTCATGAAACCGTCCGTCAAAAAAACGACTTGCACGCACTCGAAACAGCAATACGCATGCCAAGCGTCTCGAGCACGCGCGGCGCTCGCGCCGAGCTTTCATGCGCGTGATGCGCTTCCGGGGCAGCGGCAAGGGCTTGCCGCCTTCGGCAGATGAGGGGCCTCGGGCCGGCGGGACCGGCGGCGTGTCTCAGGTCTCAAATGCAGAATCGCTCGAACGACGCTCACCGGCGCCGGCGCCCGATCTGGCCTGCAACTTGCAGCCTGGAGTTCGAGGAGCATCCTTAATGACGAGAATCCGACGCGCCGTGCGGCGCATGATCCAGGGCCCCGCGGCCGGCACCGCCGTCGCATGCGCACTGCTCACGGCGACGGCCGCAATCGGCGCGGAGCGCTCGCAGCGGAGCATCGAGCCGCTCGAGACCATTCGCGCCGTGGCGGTCTCTTATATCCGCGCGCAGCTGCCGCCCCACTCGGACGTGACGCAGATCACCGCGGGGGAGCTCGACCACCGCTTGCGCCTGATCCGCTGCGCAACGCCGCCGCAAGTGGTGTCGGCAGCGGCGAGCTCGCCGAGCCTCGCGCGCTCGACCGTCGGGGTGAGTTGCGCAGGTCCGGTGCGCTGGACGGTCTACATTCCGGTGACGGTGGTGCGCCGAGTGCCCGTGCTCGTGCTGCGGCACGCGGCGGCGCGCGAGGCGCATCTGACGGCCGGCGACGTTACGATCGAGAAGCGCACCGTGACCGGGTTGACCGTGGCATTCCTCGGCGGCCCTGCGGAGCTCGCAAACCGCCGGCTCGAGCGCACACTGCCCGCGGGCACGGCCCTCACGGTAGACATGTTCGAGCCGGACCTGATCGTGCGGCGCGGCCAGGACGTGACACTCGTCGTGCAGGCGGGCGGTATCGAGGTGCGGGCGGCCGGGCGTGCCTTGCAGGACGCGACCGCCGGGAGTCGCCTGAAGGTGGTGAACCTGAGCTCCCAGAAAGTCATCGAGGGGGTCGCCGAGTCCTCCGACATCGTTCGCGTCGCGGATTGATGCGGCTCACCATGGAATCCCAAACCCCCAGGCAGCCGCTCGCAGCCGTGGAACGCGAGAAAGTGCGAATCGCGCTCGGCGCGATACTGATCGAAGAGTCGGCGGCGCTCGCCGAGCTTGCGAGCTTCCTCGAGCGCGAGCACGGGCTGCTCTCGGCAAACGACGTGGGGGCGCTCGAGAGCGCCATTCGCGAGCGCCAGCGCGCGATCGCGCGCGTGGTGCGGGCCGATGAGGACCGGGCCGCGCTTTGCCGCCAGCTCGGGTACGCGCCGGATGGCAGCGGCCTCAGGCAGCTGCTGCGCTTGTGTGATGCGGACGACTCGCTCGCGGGCGCCTGGGCGCGCTGCCGCGCCG
>JASHUC010000043.1 GCA_030040235.1 Gammaproteobacteria bacterium
GCCCCTCGGCCAGACATGAATCGAGGCCGTGCCGCCTCGATCGATTCCGGACGATCGGCCAAAATACCCCGCGTGGTGGGAAACGCCTCGAGAATCGCCTCAATGAGCGCACCCCCGCCGCCGCCTAAATCCGCCACCACGCCGGCACGCGAAAAGTCCCATGCTCGTGCGATCGGCATGTAGTCTTCGGCCGGTGCGGTCCCCATCACCGCGCGGAACAGTGATCGCGCTTCGGCATCCTGCTGCCAGCGTGTGGTGATCTCGGGATGCAGTGCCGCCGCCGACTGGCCGGTGCGCACACAGTCTGTCAGATGCGCCCAGTTGTCGGCCAGCAAATCGGCCCAGAAAACGACACCCGCCCAGGCGGACTGGGATACATCCTTCCGTAACGGCTTACCGAATTCGGTCAGAGCAAATTCTCCCGGCTCCAGCTCCTTAACCACCCCCAGGCCGGCGAGCGCCCTCATCAGCCGATACAGAGCCGAAGGATCGGCATGGCAGGCCGTAGCGAGGTCCGCGACTGCGGCTACCCCGTTCCCCATCTTGTCCGCAAGCTCTAGCCGCGCCGCCGCGGCGAGCACGCGGCTGCGCTGATAACTCATCGCCATCTCGACGAGCTGCATATTCAAACCAGCAACCGCCGTGTTCGCCATGGATGAAGCTCCCCCGGAGGAAGGCAGGCACTCTATAGAAGCCGTACCGAGCATGGCCAACTGTCGCCTCAAGTGGACAGCCCGGCGAGGGACTCGAAAAATGGGCCCGGTAGGATTCGAACCTACGACCAAGGGATTCACTGAAGCCCGGTGTTTCCACCGGGAGTGGACTATCTCTTCACCCGTGAACACCGCCCGGAGGCGGCGCGTGTGGGTGCGGGATGCTCTTGCCTGTGATCAAGGGCACTTTAGCCCTCAGGTAGTCTCTGCACCTTCCGGCGGTGCACCGCCGGCTCGGCTCAGGATTGCCATGAGCTCGGCGCATGCGCTCCGCTCGAAGGTTTCCCTGAATTCATCCCGTCCACTGCGCGCGTTTCCGCGCGCAGGCACCATTGCGATGAGTCCCCTGCACTAACCGCTGTGCTACAGGCCCAATCAAACCTAATCTTATGCCTTCGCCAGGAATTCCGCGCAGCTGTCGTGCGCCGGATCGCTCGCCGGAACCTTCGCGCAAATGCCGGCGACGCGCTCGCGCAGCACGACAATCGTCGCGCGATGCCTCCCCTGCCGGTTCCAGGCCCGCAGACTCGCATCGAGCTTCTCGAGGCGGACGCGGGTGCGGCTGTAGATCCGGTCCGCGCCGTCGAGCTCTGCGAGCACCGCAAGCGTCGCACTGCGGATCCCGGCATCATCGCCCGGCCTCATGCGGATCAGGCCGAGCACATAGTCCGTGCCCCACTGAAAGCGTGTCGCTGCGCCCTGCGATTGGTGATACGCGCGCTCGAGCCAGCCGATCGCAAGGTCGCTGTGTCCTCTTTTTTCCTCGAGGTCCGCGAGATCCGACATGTAGTAGTAGGGCGTCTTCGAGGTCTGCTCCGCGTGCAGCGTAATGGCGTACGCGCGATCGGTGTCGCCGAGCACATCGAGCACGCCCAGCGCCGCCTCCACATCGCCCGCTTCGATGTTCTCATCGTGCGGCCGAGCGAGCACGGCATCGACGCGTTGCTCCGCGGAGCGAGCGAGCGGGGCAGGAATCGAGCCGCCGAGACTCTTGATGGCCTGAAGCTTGCTTTCAAGAGCATCGAGGCGATCCATGTCCGGATTCCGCGCATCCTCCGCCACCACGTCCATGACCGCCGTCCAGCGGCGCTCCAGCTGCGCGGCGTTCACCACCTGCCTGGCTGCGGAGAAGAACGGATCGTCGAGCAGCTCGAGAGCGTCGACCGAGCCGACCGCAACGGATCGGTCGCCCACGATCGAATCGACCCGGCGCACGAGCGCCGCGAGGGACGCGCTCGGCCGCTGGCCGGCGTGCAGCGCCTGCCGTTCCGCCGCGGTCGCCGCCGCAGCGGCGACGACCGTCAACCGGGCCCGCTCCACACGGGCGTCCGCAGGACAGGCCGCGGCCGCTCGAGCGAGCACCCTCGCCCGCTCGGCAGGCTGACTCTCCATCTTCGGATCGAGATCCCACCCGTAGTACGCGAGCCGGCGGCAGTCGTCGCGCGCGAGCGATGCGCCACTCTCGGCGTCGGCACGGCCGGCTGGGCTCCTCGCGAGCGACGCGAGCAGATCCTCGACCGGACGCACGTCCCCGAGCGCCAGATCGAGCACCTCGGCGTAGGCATCGAGGTCCATGCCGCCCGAGACACGCTCGAGCTCCGACCGGTCCGATCGGAGGATCAGGACGGTCGGATAACCGGTCACATGGAACACGTCGCCCCATTTCTGCGCACCGGGGCTGTCGCCGTCGAGATAGACGGGGACGAATAGCCGGGACTTGCCGATGAAGTCCGCGCGCGCGAAGACCGTCCCCTTGAGCTCGTGACAGTAGGGACACCACGTTGCGCCCCAGTACAGGAGCACGGGCTTGCCCTCGGCGTGGGCCTCGGCGAAGGCCCCCTCCACGCTGCCACGAAACCAGGCGATCGCCGGCGGTGCGTCGGCCGGAACGGTCCCTTCCGCGAGCGGCGCCGTGGTGGAAGCGTGCGGGGCGAGCGCCGGCGGGGGCGCCGGGCTCGCGGCGCGCTCGCGTGGGCTGCACCCGAGGAGACTCGCGCCGAGCGCCAGCGCCAGGGCGAGAGGTAGCGCCTTCTCGAGATCTCGCATGGCCTGTCCCGCTGTTATCATCCGCGCGCAGCTCGAGCCCGTGCATTGCGGGCGTGACCGGCTGCCCGTTCGAGGGGTTAGAAGATGTACCACGATACGCGAAAATTCGCGCGGCAGCGCGTGTGGGCCCGGACCCCGCCGGCCGGTTTGCTCCTCACGCTGGTCGCGGTGGCTGTCGTCGCGATCGGGAGCAGAGTGGAGGCCACGCCGATACCGTCCACCCAGAAGCAGTACCGGCTGGTGCGCACCGGACCCCGGGCTCCCTTCAAGCTGGAGCTCGTGGACGCTCCGGTGCGCCGGCCAGGCCCGCACGAGGTGCTGGTGAGGGTGCACGCCGCCTCGCTCAATCGGCACGACATCTTCACCCTGAGGCAAGCCTTCGGCGTGGGCTCGCGCGACAGCGTCGTGCCGCTTTCCGACGGTGCCGGAGAGGTGGTCGCCATCGGGCCCGGCACCACGCGCTTTCGCGTCGGGGACCGTGTCGCCGGCATTTTCTTCCAGCGCTGGCTGCGGGGCCGGCCGGACGCCGACTTCCTGAACTCCGTGCTCGGCGGTCCGCAATACG
>JASHUC010000486.1 GCA_030040235.1 Gammaproteobacteria bacterium
TGCATGATGTTCAGATTGAGGAGCACGGTGCCGAGCGTCCCGTTGCAGGCTTCCTCCCGCCAGTTCATGAAATAGATGCCGTCACGGATCTTCACGAAGTCGCCCGGGCCGCTCCACTCCATGCCACCGTGTCCGTCCGGCGTGAAGATGATCCAGGACACCGTGTTGGGTGTCGAATAGAGGTGCATGGACGTGAGCCCCGGCGCATAGCTGTAGGTGATGCAGCGGCCGAGCATCTCGGTCGTCCGGGCGTGGCGGCGGTACATGGGGGGTTGAATGCCCTCCATCTCGAGCACGCCGAACAGCGTGCGTGAGCCGGCCTCGTTGGCGAAATAGGGCGTATTGAGAAAGCCGTTGTAGCAAGTCACCAGCCCCTGATGGAAATCCGCCGCGATGATGTGCCCGTCGTGATTGGGCGCACCTTCGAGCAGATGTCCGAACAGAATGAGGCCCGGTGCCACCTCATAGGCCTGGTAGCGGGCCTGGGTCCAGGCGCCCTCCCCGTCGCTGCGCCAGTTGAGCGCATCGGTGCTATCCACCTTGTATTCCATCACCGGGCCGCTGTCATAGCGCAACGTGAAGGTCTTGCCCGCCAGAAAATCACTCGTGGGCAGCGAGTTCGCGCCCCCCATGCCGGCGGCACCGCCGGTGGTGGTACTGACGGGAAAGGCGGTGGAGTGTGTCTTGACGATTTGGTCCACCTGCTCCCGCGTGAGCTTCTCCATGGTCTTGATCGGCCGGTAGACCCGCCGGCCACCCTTCACGGGCTTGCCATCCTTGCCCTTGGGCCCGGGAATGGGGTCTCCGGAGTAGTCGCCGAATTTCTCGAAACGGGCGATCTGTCCCACGATGTCGCCGTGGCCCCGGAAAAGCTCGTAGTGCAGATTGTCATCTTCATCGAAGCCGAGCCGCACGCCCATTTGCCCGCTGCGGTTCATATCGATCACGTAGGCGGTGAAGGTGCCCGAGAACTCGCATTCCGTGCGGGTGTAGGCGAAGAAATCGTTGTCGAGGATGACGTAGTCGGACGGCGCGGAGAAACCGAGCTCGCCGCCGGTGCGCGAGAGCTCGACGAAATGGGAATAGCCCGCCGAGGGGTAATACTCGAGCGTCTCCATGCCGGTGTCCTGCCGCCAGTGATAGCCCCGCCCCTCCAGGCGATCGGTGTACGCGTGCCGCCTCTGGGGTGCCGGGCCCCCGTGCGTATTGACGTAGCCAAAATAGATCTGGCGCTGGACCTCCCGGTTGTCCTCGTAGCCGCTGAACCACAGCTCGATGACCGTGGCCAGTTTGCTCTCGCGGTCGATCGCCACCGTATACCCGCGCTGAGTGCCGGGGATCATGTGGCTCACGAGGCAGATGTGGTCTATCTCGAGCGCGCCGAACCCGGCATGAACCGGCTTGCCGCCGTTCTCGGCCACCGAGAGCCTGGTGTTGCTGGCGAATCGATAGCGGAGCTCGGGACCCTCATCGGTCACGATCCTCAACGAGTCGCCCGAAAAGTCGGTGGCGAGCGGCGAGACGCACGTCGGCCCGCGCTCGGCGACCGGGTGAAGCTTGGCGGCGATCTGCTCCGGAGTGAGCTTGGTGTAAGCGATGCGGTGCATCGGCTTCTTGGGATATGGTGTTCCGAGCATGCGTTTCCCCTACGACTCCGGCGCCTCGCTGCGCCGAGGAACCGTAACCTTACAACGAGCCCGGGAATTTTGCGCGGGGGCACGAGCGGGGAGCCGGGAATGGCAGCGCTGCCTCTTGCCTCACTCCTTCGCCGCACCCCGCCGCGCGGCGAAACTCGCCGCGAACCGCGCCGCCTCCGCGGTAATCGCCGCTGGGAAACCGATCTTCGCGAGCAGTCGCAGCGCATTCCCCTCGCCGCACGCACCGGTGCGGATGCGAAAGTCGAAAAATCCTTCGACGTCGGGATTCTCGGTGAAATGGAACATGTCGAACCGGTGCTTGAGAATGTCCTGCAGCTCGACGTCGTGCGTGGTCGCGAGGACCGGACTGTGGCGGCTGAGGACATCCAGCACCTCCTTCGCCGCGGCGATACGCTCCACGGTATTGGTACCGCTGAAGGGCTCGTCGATGACGAACATCGGAGGGGTCTCACCCGTTGCTTCGTCGAAGAAGGACTTCATGGCTTCGAGCTCGGAAAAATAATGGCTCTTCCCGGATGCAATGGAGTGCTCGCTGTGGATGCACGCTCTGACACCCGACAGCGGAAAGACGGCCCGCGATGCGAAACAGATGCCGATGGTGCGAGCGAGGATGAGGTTCGTTGCGATCATCTTGATGAAGGTGGTCTTACCGGCCATGTTCGAGCCGGTCACCAGGGCGGAGCGGTTCCTCAGGGAAATCGAGTTCGGAACCCCCGAGGCCAGGAGCGGATGACGCCCAGCGTCGATCTCGACGATTGCCGGGGCGAAGCTCGGCCGGCAATGCTCCGGGAAGCGATGCAGAAACGACGCCAGGGCAACGGCCGCGTCGAGCGAGGCGACGAGAGTGAAGATCGGCCGAAGCTCTCGCCGTAATCCCGCAAGCCGGTCGTGGGTTCGCATGTAGGCAACCCATTCCCAGAGGAAGAGGAGGTTCAACCACACGGGGATGCCCAACGCGAGCGTCTTCTGCAGCGCCGAGAAGGTGCGAAAGGCGCGCCGGGCGTCGCCGTGGACCGCTCGGGCCGATGCCAGCTCGCGCAGCTGTGGAACGGGCGCCGTCGTCTCGATCCGTGACAATGCCTCAGCGACGCGCGTCAGACGGTAGATGCCCCCGAGAGTGTCGGTGAGCCGGGTCGCCTCGGGCGCCATCCGGCCGATGATGGCAAAGTTCAATGCCAACATGATCAGAAAGGGGACAATCGACAGCGGGGGAATCGCGGTTGCGAATGCGAGCAGCCCCGCGGTTGCGATCGTCAGGATGACCGCAGTGGCGCTCCAGAGCGTCAGAAAACGACGATGTTTGAGGTTCGGCGCCAGAGTCCCGAAAAGATTCTCGGCCACCGACGCGTAGGAGTCCGGGCTCAGGTACGCGAGCGTCAATTGAATCCGCTCCCGTAGATTCGCATCCGCCGCGAGCGCCCGATAGGTCCGATAGCCCTCGGGCACGCTCGAGGGCCGATCGGGATAGATGCGCAGCTGACTATAGAGGAACTGGCTCCCGAGCCGCGTCACCGTCGTATCCATGTCGGCGAAGATCCTCGGGAACTCCAGATCGTTCCAGGTACGATCATCGACGTAGCTCGAGCGCTCCTTGCCCGCCGTGATCAGCTCGAAGTAGCGGCTCGCGAGCCACGGGTCCCTGGAGCTGCCCTTCCCCCATCTCTCCCTGAGCTCCTCGAGCCGCCGGCGCCCTGGCATCGCCAGGAGCGAGCTCACGAAGGCGGCGGCCCGCCTCATCCCTTGGGCAGCACGATGGGCCGGTCGCGCAGCAACAGCACCCAATCCCCGTTCTCCATGAGCGCTTCGCGCCCGAGCTCGCGCAGGAGGGCGAGCAGCGCGTGATGCCGTGCGCTTGGACTCGGCATCTCGGCGATGCGTTCGGCGAAGCGCCCCGCACGCTGGAAAATGCCCGCAAACCGGGCGTACTGGTTGAGCTGAGTGCGAATGCCGAAGCGCTCCTCGTAAGTCTCCCAGAGCGCAGCGCCGATCGGCGCGAACCCCATGGTGACGACGATCCACTCCCGCCAATGCTGCAGGCGCTCGAGAGGCCCCCAGAAAGCGACCAGGCTCGCCGTGGCCACCAGACCCGCCACCAGGAACCCGCGCGCGCAGCGCTCGAGCCAGTCGAGGCGCCGGCGCTGCACGCGAGCATGGTCCCGGTAGTAGTGCGTCTGCCCCGCCACCCAGTGACGTAGCGCCAGCTCGGGTCGGGCGGTCTCGGGTGGAGGCAGCGCGTTGGCGGCACGTAGGGCCTCACGAATCCAGCGCAGCTCATCGAGCTGCTTGCGCAGGTAGGATGATGAGGCGCTATCGGCGATTCCGGCCTGACGCCAGTAGAACTGTACGCGCAGCCCTTCGGCGAGTGCGCGGTAGTCGAGATAGCGACCCTGCACGTCGCGCCGGCGCTGCCATATCAGGAGCAACGTCAACACGGCGAAGATCGCGAGGTAGGCTGCGGGAAGGCTGCGCGAAGGGAGCACCTCGGCGTACAGCTCGAAGGCGAGCGCGAGGAGCGCCGCGAGCACGAGCGTGAGACGCAGGACTCGCCGGGTGACGCGCTGATAGTGACCTGCCAGAAGATCCGCCGCCGCGAAGACGGTCGCGAGGGCGCGGTCTGGACCGGTGTTCATCTCGCCGTCCGGGAGCAGTGACCGCGCGACGGCCGCCACGCCCGAGGCCACTGCGCGCCGTGCCGGCTCGCTGTTGAATCGCTCGAGGCGGTCGCAGAGCAGACGGAACTGGGACTCGTCGTTCTCCGGCGGGTAGAGCCACGCGACCCGACCCGAGGCGTTCGACGTGTCCCCATCGCGCGGCGCATGGATGTGAAAGACGGGCCCGCTATCGTCCGCATCGAGTGCCCGCAGATCGTGCGGCAGCAACCCCGCCGGCCCCTCGAGCTTCAGGCGCACCACCGCGGCGGTCCCCGCGTTCGACTCGCTCGGCTGTCCGTCCCACAGAGCCAGCAGCACGTGACAGTGGCGCGCGACGTAGAGTCCCGCTTCACGGTAGAGCCGCTCGCGCGGGGGGAGCTCGGCGCTGCGAGGGGTCTCGGTTCCGGTTTCGGCCGGCAGAACGAATACGCTCCCGGGTGGAAGCGACATCACCAGCGCGTGAAACTCCGCGGCACTCTCCGGAAAGTCCTTCTCGTAGTCGTCGGGCTTGAGAGGCAGGGGCACGAAGAGCTCGTGGCCCT
This sequence comes from Gammaproteobacteria bacterium, assembly GCA_030040235.1. The sequence continues at coordinate 4,852 of JASHUC010000486.1, forward strand.
CTTCGAGGGCGATCTCCGCCACCAGCCGGTCGGCTCCGGCGGCCAGCGCCGAGAGGATGCGCAGCGGCGTCGACGGATAGCGCGCTCGTAGTTCCGCAAAGAGCTCGCGCACCCTCGCACGGTACATCGGAAGGTCAGCGCTTCTCAGGTGGCGGTGACCCGTGACGCCGATAACGATCGGCAGGCGTCCGTCGTACGCGACCGGCCGGTGGGTTCGCCGGGCAGGGGCGATCACTTCGGCGGCCGTTGCAGCCACTGGCAGGCATCCAGGAAGCGCCGCTGATCGTCCTTCGAGTCGAGCTCGCGGGCAAGCCGGGTGAGAAGGTCATCGACGCCGCTCGCCGCGCTTGCCGCGCGATGAACGAGGACTCGGGAGATGGGCCCGATGTGTCTGGCCAATTGTGCTTCGAGCTTCTTGAGCTCCCCGGGGGACAGACAAGGCTCCTGGTGCCCCACCGCAGGGGCAACCGCCACCGCCGCGTGCGGCGTGTCGGCCGCAGCATGCGCTTCGTCCCGCCGGTCGAGCAGGGCGCGCAGGTGATTGCAGAGCTTCGCGTAGTGCCGCTCGCGGGGCGGCGGGAAGGCGTCGAGCCAATGCTGGGTGCTGAGGAAATACTCGAGACTTCCCGAGGGAACCACATCCTCGATCCGGAACGGCAGAATGCGCAGCTGCTTGTGCACGGCGCGTTCGACCTCGCGCCGTACCTGGGGCGAGTCGTTGCTGTTCGCCGAGAAGACGAGCACCATCACGCGGGCACCCGAGATCGCATGGATGATGGCCTCGGCCCAGTCTTCCGCCGGCGATACGTCGCGCGGTGCGATCCACACCTCGAGCCGGTTCGCCTCGAGGTGCTCGGTCAACTCGAATGCGCAGTCGCGATCGGGCTGCGAATAGCTGACGAAGACCTCGTGTGTCACGGGATCAGCCGCCGACCAGCTTCAGAGCCTTCTCGAGGCTCTTGCGCATCCGCTCGAATGCCGCCGCAAGCGCCGCCATCTCGGCACTGCCGGTCGCCGCGAACCCCTCCCCGGGAGCCTGCCCGAGACTCACGGCATCCGCGTGGCGCGTCATGCTGCGCACCGGGCGCACGACCATCGCGTAGAGGATGAGATTGACACCCGCGAGCAGCGCGAGGAGCACGGCCGCGATGCCGATCATGAGGGTGCGGAACAGCCGCGTCGCGTTTGCCGAAGCCGCGTTCATGGGCGCCGAGACGATCTGGGCGCCGATCACCTCGTTCGGTTGCCAGCCAAACCCGTTGTCGCGCCCATAACGCTGGATGAGCGTGGCGGGGGCGGCACTGGCAAGACCGTGACAGCTCAGACATTCGGCGCGCGCGCGAATGGGCCGGGCGATGTACAGCGCCGGTCCGGCCGGAGTGTCCCGCTCGCCT
>JASHUC010000487.1 GCA_030040235.1 Gammaproteobacteria bacterium
AGCGGGTGTCGGCCGCCACACGACGCCGGTGCTGAAGTTGACCGATTTCTCGGGCTGCAGCCCGTTTCCGAGCCCGATCAGCTTGCCACCCGCCGAATCCGGCGGCAGCTGCACGAAGGCGCTGGTGGGGGTGACGTTCGTCGATGAGTAGTATTCCTCGGCGAGCGTCGGGGCGCGGAACCCGCTGCTCACGGTGCCGCGCCACGCGAACTGCGAAGTGAAGTCGTACCGCGCGGTGAGCTTCCCGACCGTGGTGCTGCCGAAGTCGCTGTAGTGTTCGTAGCGGCCGGCGGCATCGATGCGCAGCGCATCGAGGGGCTTGGTGGCGAGATCGACGTAGACGGCTTGCACTTCCCGGCCGTGATCCCCCGCGTCGGTCGGCGTGAAACCCGGATAGGATTGTGCGCCGCCGTCGATGTACGAGATGGGGATGCCGGCGCCGACCGCATAGGTCTCGTGGCGATACTCGAGTCCGTAGGCCACATTGAGTGGCCCGGCCAAGCCCACGTCGAAATCCCGGTTCACATCGAGATTCGAGGTCCACTGCGTCGTCTGCAGCAGGCCGTCGTAGTAATTGGACGGCGTCGGGTCACCGGTCGATCCGTAGACGGCGGCGTTCGCGGAATTGAGCGTGTAGGCATCGAAGTGGTCGGTTCCGTAGGTGCTGCTCAGGTCCCAGTCCCACTGGTCGGCGACGCCCTTGATGCCGCCCGTCGCGGAGTAGTCGTACTCGATGCTCGCCTCGAGCGGGTCGAAGCCGAACGGGAACGGATAGGTCGTGACTCCGGCGGGATCCGTGTATGAGACCTTGCTCGGCAGGCGGTACTTTTGAAAGGACTGCGCGTCCTTGTTGCCGTAGGTGCCGAAAAGATAGAGCTCTGGACCCTCCTCGAACTTGAAGCCGGCGTTCAGCAGGAAGATCTTGAGCTCGGAGTTGGCATCGCCCTCCTCGGCCCCGAGGTACGGGTAGCCCGCCACCTCCGTCATGTTCGAATCGGGGTAGGTGTCGAGATTGGCCGGGTTGATCACCCGCTCGTCGATGGCGCTGCGATTGCTGTCGCCGTGGTGGTGCACTTCGCCGGTCAGATCGAAGTAGCTGTTGTCGGTCGGTTGGGTACCTGCATTGGCGGAGACATCTCCGGTATCACCGCCCCCATCGTAGTAGCCGCCATAGGTGCCGGTGAGATCGCCGCCCGAGGTGTTCTTCTTGAGGATGATGTTGATCACCCCTGCGATCGCATCGCTCCCGTACTGCGCGGCGGCCCCGTCGGTGAGCACTTCGATGTGATCGATGGCATCGAGCGGAATGAAATCCAGGTCGACTCCGGCGCAGCCCTGGTACGGGCCGCTATCCACCTCGATGTTCGCCGTGGTGTGGCGGCGCTTGCCGTTGACGAGCACCAGCACGTCGTTGCAGGAGAGGCCGCGCAGCTTCGCCTGCAGCGTCTGGCCGGCCATGTCGTTGCCGAAGGCCTGCATCGTGAGGGAGGGAACGACCTGGGCGAGGGCCGACATGAGATCGCCGTTTCCGGAGGCGGCCTTCAGCGCTTCGGGCGTGATGATCTGGATCGGCGCGGCGCTGTTGGCCGCCGTGATGCCCGGCTGGCGCGTCCCCGTGACGACGACCTCCTCGAGCGCGTTCGTGCCGGCTGCCTGAGCGCCGCCCGTCGTCGCAGTGTTCGTATCGGCAGGCGCGACCTGCGCCCACGCCGCGGTGGAGGCCAGCGCGAGCGCCATCGCGCCACTCACGATCGACTGAGTCAAAGGCATGCGTGTGAGACCCCGGGCTTGTTGGGAGCGTTATATCTAGAAGAATACAGCGTGACGCGCACGGTTGCCAGCCCGCCGTGCAGCTCCAACCGCGCGGTGAACCTCACGCCTTGGCACGGGTACTCAATCCAAGCGGCCGCGGTGGGGACGCGAGATGCGGATCGGCGGGACGATGCGATGGACCCTGTGCGGCGCCTTGATCCTGGCCGCGGCCGGTTGTACGGGCAACGGGGACGGGCTCGATGCAAACGGGCAGCCGCTGAGCTCATCCAGCACGAGTTCCTCCAGCAGCAGTTCCTCGGGGGCCTTGACCGCGGACTTCACCTCGATTCAGGACAACGTATTCACTCCCATCTGTACCCGGTGCCACATCGGGGCGAGCGCACCGGAGGGTCTAGAGCTCGATGCGGCGCACAGCTACGCGCTGCTGGTCGGAGTGGCGAGCACGGAGGAGCCGGACGTCCTGCGCGTGGACCCCGGCCACCCGGACCAGAGCTACATCATCCTCAAGCTCGAGGGCGCGGCGGGAATCGTGGGAGGGCAAATGCCTCTCGGGGGCCCGTACCTGCCGCAGTCCACGATCGACACCATCGCGCAGTGGATCACGAACGGCGCACCGCCGCCCAGCGCTTCGCAGAGCATGGAGCAAGCCAAGCGGCCGGCGTTCGAGGTCGTTGCCACCTCGCCGAATGACCGGGACCAGGTCCGCGGACCGGTGCGTCAGATCATCGTCGCCTTCAGCAGCGAGGTCGACGCATCGCTCGTGAACTGGACGACGGTCGCTCTCGAGAAGGTGACCGGCGATGAGTTCCTCACGCCGAGCGGTGCGCCTCTCGAGATATCGACCACTCTCGCAGCGGGTGATCCCTCGACACTCATCATCCAGCCGCGGGTGCCGCTCGGGCCGGGAACGTATCGCGTGAGGCTGCGCGGCACGGGCGGCGGGGCGCTCGCCAGTGTGAGCGCCGTGACTCTGGGTGCCGATGACGAGTTCGTGTTCAGCGTGGAAGCGGGGCAATGAGAACAGTGCCATTCAAAACGGGTGCGTGGATCCTCGGCGCGGCGATCGCGCTGCTGACGGCACGGGCCGAGGCAGAGCCTTACATCGCCGTGGGGGAAGGTCTCAAGTGCACGCAGTGCCATGTGAACCCGACGGGCGGCGGGATGCGCAACACCTTCGGCGATGTGTTCGCGCAGACGCTGCTCCCGGCGACCCACATCGATACCGGACCCGACGTCTGGACGGGGGCGCTCAATTCCTTCATCGGCATCGGTGGAGATCTACGTTACGACGCGACCCTGACCCAGGTTCGCGGTCAACCCTCGGTCGATGAGTTCGACCTGGAGCAGATGCGGGTATACCTCGATGCGAGTGTGATTCCGGATCGCCTGCTCGTGTACGCCGACGAGCAGGTCGCGCCCGGGGGTGCGACCAACGAAGAGGCGTGGGCGATGCTGTGGTCGGCGAATCATGACTGGTACATCAAGGCAGGACAGATGTACCTGCCGTTCGGATTCCGCCTGCAGGACCAGACTGCATTCGTGCAGGAGGTCTCGGGCATCGACATGACGACGCCCGACCGCGGCGTCGAGTTCGGGTATCTGCACGGTCCGTGGGATGCGCAATTCGACGTGAGCAACGGGACCGCGGGAGGCCCAGTCGTGAGCGACGGCAAGCAGTTCACCGGGCAGCTGCAATTCGTCGAGTCGATCTGGCGCGCCGGCATCGCGTTGGATCTCAACAACTCAGCCGATAGCGGCCGGCGGACGGCCTACGGCTTGTTCGCGGGTCTCAAAACCGGTCCGGTGGCCTGGCTCGCAGAGGCCGACGTGGTGGTCGATCACACGATTCCCGACGGCGGCAACCGGGAAGCCGGGGGCCTCCTCGAGGCCGACTGGCTCATCGCTCGCGGGAACAACCTCAAGATCACGGCGGAGCAACTCGCTCCGGATCTCGCCGTCGGCGTGCGCCGCAACGGCGAGACCCGCTGGAGCGCGGTCTACGAGCTCACTCCCGTGCAGTTCGTGCAGATCCGCACAGGGGTGCGTTACTACGACGGCATTCCGCAGGATCCGGACGAGCACGAGCGGCTGTACTTCGTCGAGCTGCACGGATTTTTCTGATGCGCCGGATCCCAGCGCCGGCCTGCGCACCCGGGTGCTGCGCAGGCCGGCGTCAGGCTCATCTAATACACGTAGGCCGACGACGAGGACGAGCTCGACGAGCTCGAGCTCGCCGCGGCGGCAGTAATGCCTCCGTAGAGGCCCTGCGACTTCATGTCGGGTCCGGCCGCATAGTAGAGCGTGGTTGGCGATTGATTGAACGCGTTGTTTCCGAAGGCGATCCCCCACAGGCCGGGGATATGGATCGGCTTGGTGGTGGATGCGTCCGTCAGCGTGCCCAACATATCGCCGGTGGTTGGATCGAATGCGTTGATGCGGCCGTCGCCGAAATTGCCGACGAGCAGATCGCCGCTGAACGATCCGAAGCCTTGAGGCGCCATGGCCATGCCCCACGGGGCGTTGAGTGGACCCGCAACTGCGATCAACTCTTTCTGCAAGGTGCCGGTACCGTCGAAGACATCGACCATCCCCAGGCCCTCGGCCAGGACTGGGATCCCCGAGGTGTTCGAAGGGGTGGGCTGCTCGGCGTAGCTCACGTAGATGAGGCTGCCGAGGGTCTGAATGCCGAAGGGTGCGTAGCCGGCGGGCAGCGCCGCATCGTGGAACCCACCGGTGAAAGCGGTCGTGTTCGGCTTGAACGTCGAGTCGAACACGTCCACCGCGCCATTGTGGAAGTCGGCTGCGAGGATGAACGTTGCGCCCGTGCTCTGCGTGTAGATGGCGAGTCCGGTAAAACTGTCGCCGCTCGCGCTGCCGTCGAATTCCGTGATGGCGGTGCTGCCCGCGCTCCAGGCCGAGATGGTGCCTCCGGCGCCGTCGAAGATGAACTGTGCAGCGCCCGCACCGGCCGCAAACCCTGTCCCGAAGACGCAGCTCGAGGCGGCCACGGTCGGGCAGGCGGTGGTGTTGATGTTGGCGACGATGCCCGTCGGCCCCGCCGCTCCGCCGCTTGCGTTCGCGGGAATGGCGACCGCCGGCTGCACCGACGGGGAGATCACGTTGCCGTTCCCGTCGTAGAGCGATGATAGATTGGTCACGAAGTCGTTGACCCACACCGCCGATGCGGGTGCGAACGCCACACCCCAGCCGATTGAAAGGTGCGGGTCGAGGCTCGTATTCTCAGTTTGAGGGAACGTGAAACTGTTGCTGTCCCCCTGCGCAACCGTGTTGCTGGGAAGGACGTCCACCACACCGGCGGCGGTGTTCGCGACCAGTGCCGTGTTGGTGTACGCTGTGGTCGTCGCTGCCGACGAGGACGACGAGGAGGTCGTTGCCGCGGCGGAAGATGCCGGGGCGGGCGTGCTGCTGCCACCGCCGCAGGCCGACAACGTCAGCACGCTGGCGTTGACCGCCATGAACACACAGGAGCGGATCTTCTTCATGTTCCACCTCTTGGAGTTGCGGATCGAGAGGTCTCGCGCCTCCCGCGCTGCGTAAGTGCCAGCCGGTGAGCCGAGCGTTCAAATCATCGGGACGTGCGGCGGGCCGGTAGAGAACATCGATGAGCCCGCACAGGGCCGCCGCGCTCACCGTGATGACGTTCACCGCGATCGCAGTTTCAGCGCCGAGGTGCGGGTTCGCCGTCGATCTCAGCGGGTCGGTCGCGCTCGTGAGCGACTACGTCTACCACGGCCTCTCCCGCACCTGCGGCGGGCCGGCGGCGCAGGCCGGCGTTCAAATCGGCAGCGCCGGGGGTGAGGCGCCTGCGGAAACCTTCGTCGGCGTATGGGGCTCAGCGGGACTCGGCGGCGATGATTGCCGCAGGGCGCGTGAAATCGACCTCTATGCCGGACAGCGCGTCGCGCTGAGCGCGGATCAGAACCTTACGCTTACCTACGTTCACTACGCCTTTCCCGGCGGTGTTTACCTCTATCCGCCGATCGAGGGACGCCGTCTCGACTACGACGAGCTCGGCGCCACGTGGGCCTTCGAGGATCGTCTCTATCTGTCGCTCTCCTTTACCCCCAATGCGGTCGAGTATCGGGGCGAGGAGTTTGGATATGCGGTCGTTCGCGAGCGCAGCGCTCTGTCCTTCGGCGCTCAGTTTCATCAGCCCATCCGCGATTGGTTTACCCTCTCGGCGGGGGCCGGTTACGATGAGGTGAGCGATCCAACGGGCGCCGGATTCGCGTTCTGGAATGCGGGTCTGGGCCGCACACTCGGGCGGGTGGAGCTCGCGCTGTCCTATTACCGCACGTCCGCACGGGCGGAACGACTGTTTGGGCCACAGATCGCGGGGGGGCGGGTCGCCGCGAGCGCGGTGTACCGGTTCTGAGCGAAGTATTGAACCCAGGGCCGGAATCGGGGTACTTACGTGCAATGGGGCCGGCCAAACAGGGAGAGGAAGTGATTGCCGCTTCGGGCGGCGCCCTCGCCGCCGGCGCGACGAGCACGGCTGCTCGCAACCAGCGCGAGACCAACCTCGTCAGGCGGATCGCGGCCCGCGACGCCGCGGCGCTGAAGGAGTTGTACTTTCTTTATCACCGCCGTCTCGCCCGGTTCCTCACACGCCTGACTTCGCGGGTGGAAGTCGCGGAGGAGATCGTCAACGACACCTTCTGGGTGATCTGGCAGAGGGCCGGGGACTTTCGCGGCGCCTCGCTCGTCTCGACCTGGATCCTCGGCATCGCCTACCGGCGGGCGTTGAAATCGTTCCGGCGCTTGCGGCCGGTGCCCCTGATGGACGATGACTCGGCGGGCGAGCCGAGCGAGGAGCCCTGGCGGCAGGCCGAGCTCAGCGAATGGCTGAGCGTCGCGCTCGCGCGCCTGCCGTACGAGCAGCGCACCGTGCTCGAGCTGGCCTACACCGTCGGGCATTCCTGCGAGGAGATCGCGGCCATCATGGAATGTCCCGTCAACACCGTCAAAACACGCATGTTCCACGCGCGCCGCAAGCTCAGAATTCTGCTCGAGGCGCTCGGAGGAGCCGCGTGAGAATCCGGAGTGCGACAACATGGCATTGAAGCCTGACATCGCCGGTGCTCACGAGAGCGCCGCGCATCTGATCCCGTGGCTGATCAACGGTACGCTCGCCGGCGAGGAGGCGGCTCGACTGCGCGCTCACCTCGCGACCTGTGCGCAGTGTCACGAGGACTTCCAGAGAGAGACGGAGCTGTACGAGGCGATTCGCGCCGACGGTCCGCTGGTGTTTTCCGGGGAACCGTCCTTCGAGCGCTTGATGGCGCGGATCGAAGCCGATGACTTCGCGGCACCGGCGCCGGGCCCCTCCGTGGCGCCGGAGTTGGCCCGCTCGGCCGAGCCGGCGATGCCTCCCGCCGCGGAGCGCCCGGTCCGGCGGTTTCCGTGGCGCTCCGCCGCCGCGGTGCGTTGGCTCGCGGCAGCGGTCCTCATCGAAGCGCTGGGCCTCGGGCTCGGGGCGTGGCTGTGGCCGTCGGGCGGCACCGGGAGCACGGCGGCGTACCTCTCGCAGACGGCGCCCTACCGGACGCTGAGCACTCCGGCGGCGCGCCCTATCGACGGCCCCCTCGTGCACGCGGTCTTTCGCCCGAATCTGTCGCTCGGTGAGCTGCAAACGCTGCTGCAGAGCGTCGGCGCGCGCATCGTTGATGGTCCCTCGGAAGCGCATGTCTACACACTCGGGTTTGCGGAGCCCATCGCCTCGGCGAAGGTGCTCGAAACCCGCATCGACGTGCTCCGCGCGAGCAAGGAGGTCCTGTTCGCCGAGCCGGTGGGTGGCCGCCCGCGCCTGCCGTGAGAACTCCGGCATCGATCCCACGGCTGCGCCTCGTCCTCGCGGCGGCGATGGCGCTTCTTGCGAGCGCCTGTGCGGTCATGACGGGGTCGCCCCGCCTCGCTCCGCTGCCTGATGAGGCCCGCACGGCCTCCTCGCGGTTCATCGTGGTCACGGTGCGCAACGATGCGCACTCGCGTGCGGAGCGCGCGGGCTCGACGCCGCGTGGCTATGACGATGCGGCCGCTTACGGCACGACCTCGCTCGCCAGCGCCACCGTCCATTCTCTCGAGCGCTCCTACGGCCTTCGCGAGGTGTCCTCCTGGCCCATCATGTCGCTGCATGTCCACTGCATCGTCTTTCGAATGCCGCCCTCGAGCCGGCGTTCGCAGCTTCTGGGAAGGCTCGCGCGCGACCCGCGGGTCGAGTCCGCGCAGGCCCTGAACGAATTTGCGACGCAGAGCGAGCCGCCCGCGCTCGGCGCGCAGGTGCGTCCTGCCTGGATGCCCTACAACGACCCGTACGGACCTCTCCAACTCGCGCTGCGCGAGCTCGACGTGGTTGCAGCCCAGCGCGAGTCGCGCGGTGCGGGCGTGCGCATCGCAGTGATCGATACGGGAGTCGATTTCGATCACCCGGATCTTGCATTGCGCGTGATCGCACACCGAAATTTCGTGGACGACGACGAGCGGCAGTTCAAACGTGATCTGCACGGGACGGAAGTCGCAGGAGTCATCGCCGCCGTGGCCAACAATGGCATCGGAATCATCGGCGTTGCGCCGGATTCCCGGGTGATTGCGCTGAAGGCTTGCTGGCAGCTGGGCGCGGGAGCGCGGGCCGTGTGCAACAGCTTCACGCTGGCGCAGGCGCTCGAGGCGGCCATCGTCGCCCACGCCGACGTCGTCAACCTGAGTCTCGCGGGGCCCTCCGACCCGCTGCTCACTCGGCTGGTCGTCCAGGGCATCGCGCAAGGCATGCTCTTTGTCGGGGCCGCAGGACCGGCCGGCGAGCCCGAGGGTTTCCCTGCCGATATTGCGGGTGTTCTCGCCGTCGAGGCGGCGGAAGATCGCTCCCCCCGGGCGAATCATCTTCTCGCGCCGGGGCGCGAGGTACTGACGCTCG
>JASHUC010000488.1 GCA_030040235.1 Gammaproteobacteria bacterium
GGGGCGTTTCTTTTATGGGCCTGGATTTTCCGGGAGCTTCAAACCATGAATAGCGTCAGCGTGCGAATCCGTGCCCTCGTTCGAGTCTCCGGCTTCCTCTGCGCGTGCGCGACGATCGGCTATCTCTCCGCGGCTGCACCGGCGACGGCCGATCAGCAGCCCCGGAGGGCGTCCCCGCTGATGGCGGGAGGGTGGACCGTGGAGCAACTCGCCAGGTCTCGCGGCGTGCTCGCCGCGCACGAGCTCAAGGACGTTCCGGGCAAGGACCTCGTCGTCGTGCGCCTCGACTTTCCGCCGGACGCTCCGCAGCAATCGACCTCCGGGAGGCGGTGCACGGCCCACACTCATCCGGGCTCGGTCTGGGTGTACGTGACGAGCGGCACCGCGCTGCTGGGAATCGCGGGCGAACCCGTCCACACGGTTCACACGGGAGAGAGCTTCTATGAGCCGCGCGGCGCGATCCATGCCGTTGCGAAGAGCGCGAGCGCCACGGAGCCGGCCTCGGCCATCGCGGTCATGATCGTCCCCGAGGGCGCACCGCTCGCCAAGCCGGCGAGCTGCGAAAAGCAATGAAGCGCACCGGCGCCTCGCGGCCGGACACCTGCTTGGAAGGATCGTCCTGCACGTCCAGTAGGACGAGGGGGATGGGGATGGGGGGATGTTGAGGTTAGTGGCCAAACTCCTGGGAGGGCTCTTCGCGCTGCTCGTCGTCGCAGTCGTCGTACTGGCCGTCGCACTTGCCCACAATTCGGCGCCCGGGCCGGCGCCGCCGCTTGCACAAGGCGCGGTGCCCATGAAAGCGGTGGTCTACCGAGCGTACGGACCGCCCGCCGTCCTCAAGGTCGAAGAGACCGCAAAGCCCACACCGGCGGCCGATGAGCTGCTGATCAGGGTGCACGACGCAGCGCTGAATCCTCTCGACTTCCACCTCATGCGAGGTGCGCCGTACATCCTGCGGTTGGAGCTGGGGATCGGAGCGCCCAAGCGCGAGCGGATCGGAGTGGACTTCTCGGGAACGGTCGAAGCCGTGGGTGCTCACGTGCGCCAGTTCAAGCCCGGGGATGCGATCTTCGGCACGGCCAACGGTGCGCTTTCGGAGTACGTCACCTCGAACGAAGTGGGGCTTGCGCTGAAGCCCGACAATATCTCGTTCGAGCAGGCAGCCGCAGTCCCGGTCGCAGCGCTCACGGCCCTGCAGGGCTTGCGCGATGATGGCCACGTGCACGCGGGCCAGAAGGTGCTGGTGAACGGCGCCTCGGGTGGCGTCGGGACTTTCGCCGTGCAGCTGGCGAGGTATTTCGGCGCGGAAGTCACCGGGGTATGCAGCACCCGCAACCTCGATCTCGTGCGCTCCATCGGCGCGAGCCACGTGATCGATTACACCCGCGAGGATTTTACCCGCGGGAGTGAGCGCTACGACGTGATCTTCGACGCCGTGAGCAATCACAGCTTGCGTGACTACGATCGCATCCTCACACCGAAGGGCATCGTGCTGCTCGTCGGAGCCGGGCCGAGCTTCGAGCCCTGGCTCGGGCCTCTCGAGGGTTTCATCAAGGCGGAGCTCGAGTCCCCGTTCGTGCACCACCGGTTCGTGGCGGTATCCACCGATTCGAACCAAACGAAGGATCTCGATACCCTGGCCGACCTGCTGCGTGCCGGGAAGATCGTGCCCGTGATCGATCGAGTCTATCCGCTGCACGACAGTGCCGCCGCGATGCAGTACCTCGAGCGGGGACATGCGCGGGGCAAGGTCATCGTCGCCGTCGACGAATGAATCCCGGGCGTGCGCACCGTATGCTCCGGAGGAATAGTGAATGCGCCGTTTGAGCTTCGCCCTCGCCCTCGTCGTTGCGTGGTCGTGTGCCCTCGCGCCCGCCCAGGAGAAACCCTGGGTCACCGAGAGCAACCGCTACACGAACCTGCTGCTCGCCGTGCAGCTCGCGCACGATCCGGAGCGCGGCTCGCGGCAGGGCCTTGCGAGCTACGATGCGCAGATCTCGAGCCCGACGCTCGCCGATGAGAGAGCGGAGCGGCACGCGCTCGAAGCCGTGCTGGCGAAGATCGAGACCGCCGAGCCCCGGGTGACCGATGAGAACGTGCGCGAGGACATCCAGATCCTGCGCAAGGCGTTCGACCTTCAATTCCGGGAGGAGGACTACGAGCTCGCTCACCGAGTCCAATTCGCCAACGCGAGCGAGAGCGTCTTCGAGGGATTGCGGGGCCTGCTCGACGATCAGGTCGCGCCGGCGCGTCGCCCGGCCGCGCTCGTCCGCCTGCGCAAGTACGCCGGTGTGGAGGCGGGCTATCGTCCCTTCAGCGAGATCCTCGAGGAACGCACCCGCGAGCAGATGGCCAAGCCAGGCGTGATCTATCCTTCAAAGCGTGAGCTCGAGACGGAGCTGGGTCGCGATTCGAGCTACCTGAGCGGGATCGCCGCACTCTTCAGGAAATATCACCTGCAGGGATGGCAAGGCCCTTATCAAAAGTTGAATGCGGAGCTCATCTCCTACGACGCCTGGGTGCGCGCGAACCTCTTGCCACGGGCTCGAGCCGACTTCCGCCTGCCGCCACAGGAGTATGCACTCGCACTCGAGCGCTACGGCATCGATATTCCTCCCGCGCGGATTGCGGGCCTTGCGCACAAGGCGTTCCGCGAATATCAGCGCCAGATGGCAGTGCTCGCCGCGCAGGTTGCGGACAAGGACGGGTATCCCTCGAGCGACTATCGCGCCGTGATCAAGGAGCTGAAGAAGAAGCAGATCCCGACTGATGCCCTCGTGCCCTTCTACGAGCAGCGGCTGCATCAGATCGAGAAGCTGATCGTCGCTCACGATATCGTCACGCTGCCGCGGCGGCCGGCGATCATACGGGTGGCGACGCCGGCCGAAACGGCGCAGTCGCCCGCCCCTCACATGGTGCCGCCTCCGCTGTTGCACAACACGGGCGAGCGCGGTCAGTTCGTCGTGCCGCTCAACCTGCCCTCCGCGAGCGGGGGTGCAGGCGACCGTTACGACGACTTCACGTTCGATGCCATGGCGTGGACCTTGCTCTCACACGAGGCGCGACCGGGCCACGAGCTGCAGTTCGACTCGATGGTGGAGCACGGCGTCAGCCTCGCACGCGCGATGTACGCGGCGAATTCGACCAATGTCGAGGGTTGGGGGCTCTACTCCGAGTACCTCATGCAGCCCTACGAGCCCGAGGAAGGACAGCTCGTCACCTTGCAGGCGAGACTGCTGCGCGCCGCGCGCGCGTTCCTCGATCCGGAGCTGCAGATGGGGAAGATCACGCCGCGTGAGGCCGACGAAGTGCTGGAGAAGGATGTGGTTCAAAGTCATGCCTTCGCGCAAGAGGAGGTCGAGCGGTTCACGTATCGCAGCCCCGGACAGGCGGTCAGCTACTTCTACGGCCTGACGCGCCTGCTGGAGCTGCGCAAGGAGACCGAGGCGGCGCTCGGCTCGAAGTTCAATCAGAGAAGATTCCACGATTTCGTCCTCGGTCAGGGGCTTCTGCCGCCGGATCTGATGCGCGCGGCGGTTCTGACCCAGTTCGTTCCTTCGCAGAAGCCTGGAGTCCGGTAGCGGACACCAGCGCCGTGACCGCATCCTGACCGCTCCGTGGCGCGGGTCCGGACCGCCGGCGCCGTGCGGTGCCGCGCCGCGCGCCGCAGTCAACCACCGGCGCTCGGGCGCGTTATGCGCCAAACGTCTTCGGCGAGGAGAACAGGATGAAGGCCGCAAGCGCTCTGGGATGTGTCCTCACCGGATGCTCTCTCTTTCTCTTGGCGCCCGCTGTGCGGGCGCAGGAGAATCCTCTGGGGTTTTACGTGGGCGCGGGTGCCGGAAGCGCGACGGTCCGCCAGGAGCCGGAACCGGATACCGATTACTACGGCCTCGTGCGCGAGGACTTCGGTTGGGATGCCTTCATCGGCGTGCGGCCCTTACCGTATCTCGGCGCCGAAATCGGCTATCTCGATTTCAGCGGCGGCGACAGCTACAACTACTACCCGGAGTACTACGTGCCGGGCCACGCCTCGGCCCATGCACCGGTGGGGTTCGCCGTCGGATATCTGCCCGTGAGCCCCTGGTTCGATCTGTTTCTCAAGGCGGGCGCGGCCCGCCTGTACACATCGTGGGATTTCTATCCTCAGTCCGACTGCAGTGAGTGCGCCATCACGCTCACTCCCTACAGCGGCTCCCTCACGGAATGGGATTTCGCCTGGGGCTTCGGCGCGCAGTGGAAGTTTGCTCCTTCGCTGGCACTTCGGGTCGAATACCAGCGCGTGGACACCTCGGGGAGCGTAAATCCCGGCGATCCGGATCTGCTCTCGTTCGCGGTGAGCTGGACTTTCTTTTGAACGCTGAAGCTTACGGAGTCCAGGTGACCGCCACCGAGAGCGGGTAGGGGTCGCCGATTCCGGTACTGGGCACGCGCCGTGGCGCTGGCCCGAGAAACTCACCCGCGCTCGGGCTCCCGGGCACGAGGACGCTCGAGCTCCGCGGTCGGCTTGCGCCCTGCTCT
>JASHUC010000489.1 GCA_030040235.1 Gammaproteobacteria bacterium
CGGCCACCACCGCACAGCGCCAGAAGTGCTGGTGCGTGATCAGCCAGGCCGTCATGTAGCCGCCATAGGAGTGACCCACGGCGGCAATCCGCGAGGAGTCTATCCGAGCCTCACTCTCCACCCTGCGGATCCCCGAGATCACATCCCGATCGGGACCGTCGCCGGGGTCTCGATAGATCGCGTGCTCGTGCGCGTTGCCGAGGCTGTCGCTGCCGCGATAATTGGGCTCGAACACCAGATAGCCGCGCGCGGCGAACAGCTGCCGGAGCGGCCCGATCTCGTCGGCATCGAAGTGCTCGGTCGAGGCGGCCTCCGGGCCGCCGTGACTGTACACCACGAGCGGATAGCGCTTGCCGGGCTCGTACCCGTTCGGGTAGGTCAAAATGCCGTCGTTGAGAGTCCGGTCCGGCGCACGCCACTCAATCTCGACACTGCGCGGAAATGAGTAAGTCTCGAACTTTCGGTTGAAATCGGTCAGGCGCACCGGGCGGCTCTCCGGAGTGCGCAGCAGATAAAGCTCCGCAGGTTGCGTGACACTGTCGGCGACGACGGCCAGCGCGCCCTGTGCGGACACCGCCACCTCTTGTGCGTTCAGTTCGCCGAGATCGAGCGCATGCCCCCGGCCCTCGAGCGGCTGAACATAGAGGACACTGCGGGCATGGTCGTCGGCCATGGCGAGGAGACCGCGGCCACCGGGCAGCCAGGCGAACTCGCCGAGCACGTCGCGGTCGAGATTTGCGCTGAGATCGTGTGGCGTGCCGCCGCCGGCGGGCACGGTGAACAGATCCATGTCGCTGACCGGACCCGGCCCGTGCGGATAGAGATACGCGACGGTCGTGCCCTCGCGTGCGAAGCGGGGGGTGTACTCGTAGCTCGTTTGCCCGGTGAGTGTGTGTTCCGCACCGCTCGATGCGTCCACCACGGCAATGCGCGTGCGGTCGGAGTCGCTGTCGTTGGCATCCGCCTGCCGCGTATACGCTATCCAGCGCCCGTCCGCCGACCACGAGGGCTCCGAGACGCTCCCGCCAATCGGCGGGGCGGCTTCGAGCACACTCGTCACGCCGCGGGTGAGCTGGTGCGCCTGGCCGGTTGCCACGGAAAGCAGCCACAAATGCGCTGCGACGGCCGGCTTGCTGATCAGATAATCATCGTCCTCGATGGTGAAGAGATCCTGGTGGGTGCGCTGCGCCTCGCTGCTCACCGGCGAATTGTCGGCAGTCACGTAAGCCACGGTCTTCCCGTCAGGGCTGAAGGCGAACTGGTCGACGCCGTTGGGCGCATCGCCGAGCTCGGTCGGTGTGCCCCCTGCGGCCGGCACGGTATAGATCTGCGGCTTCTGGCCCCCCACCGCCGCGATGAAAGCGAGCGTGCGGCCATCGGGCGACCAGCGAGGCGTGTTCAAGCCGTTCATGCCTTGCACCAGCGTGCGCGCCTCGCCCCCCTCGGCGCTCATGACGCGCAAGGTCGCCTCGTAGCGGTCGTTCACGAAGTCCGATCGGATCGTCAGGAAAGCAATCTGCTCGCCATCGGGGGAGAATTGCGGCGAGGAGATGCCGAGAAGCTCCCGGTAGTCATCGAGCTGCAGCGGCGCTGCTTGAGTGAGGACGGGCGCCAGGACGAGCAGCAGTGCCGCGGCGAGGCAAAGGTTGGTGTGGCGCTTCGACATGCTCGATCTCCCACGCCGTTCGCAATGGATGCCGAACGGCCGAACACTCACCGCACGATTGCGCCGTCGTCGTCCGCCTGCGGCACGGGCCTCTTGGGATCCAGATTGATGCTGATCGTATGAACGGCGCGGATCCTCCCGCCGACGATGCGGAAGGTGTGCGAATCGGGCATTCCCGTGGTGCTGTTGCCGAAGCGGCAGAATACGTTGATCACGCCCTGCTGCACATCGACGACGTAGTCGCGATTCACGAGGTAGAGCACCCCGGGTGGAATGCCGACCTCGCACGTTGCGTACGGATCGCCCTTGCGGTTGGTGTAAGCGCCCCCCTCGAGCCGCGCGCACGGTCTTCCCCACGGGGTCTGTACGAACTTGTCCGAGAACAGGTCGAGATAGCTGTTGGCGGCGTTGATGAGCTCTTGCATCGAGGCACGTGCCGCGAGCGGCGGTTGCGACCAGTCCTCCCGGCTCGAGTACTTGAGATACGCATTGGCGTTGAAGAGCCAGTCGCCCTTCTTCGAGACGAGACTGTCGATGCGGGTGATCTTCCCCTCATCCACGCTCAGGCGCGTGCCAATGACGTATTGCGGACTCGCCTGCGTCACGATCACTTCGGAGAACGTCCTGCAGCGGACCTCATCGAGGAAGCTGCGCGAGAAAGCGATCGGCAGTGCAGTGTTCCACAGGCCTTTGTCGGCTGCGACCGCACTCATGTTCTCGAGGTACGTCACCTTGCCGGCGAGTGCCATCCGCGTGCGGTCACCCGCTTGCTGCGCGGCGAGATAGCTGTCCACGGCCGACTGCAGCGTTGGGCGCGTGCAGACGGGGCGCGGCCGGGCTTGTGGAGCGCGCGGCACTGCGGGGCGCGTCTGCGCCTGCGCCTGCGTGAGGAACCCACACGAGGCGACGAGAACGACGAGTATCTTGTTCATGAACGGACCCCGGCGAGGGCTACCCGGGTACAGGGTAACGCATTCGCCTGGGCTCGAGCTCGGGCGGCCGCCAAGCGCACTCGGCGAGGGTGCTTCGATCGAGCTCCCGCAGGAATGCCTCCCGAGCGGCGTTGAGCCGGGTCTTGAAGCGGCAGCAGGGACTCAAGATGCAGGCGCCGCCATCGGGTCGAAAGCACTCGACCAGCGCTTGTCCGGACTCGAGCCGCCGCACGATGTCTCCGAGCGTGATCTCGCTGGCGGGCCTCGCCAGACGAAAGCCGCCGCCCGCTCCTTTCTGGGTGGCGACGACGCCCGACAGCGCAAGCTTGCGGATGACCTTCACCAGATGATTGCGGGAGATCCGAAATTCGCGGGCGATCTCGTCGGTCGTGAAGAGCCGGTCAGGCTCGCCCGCCAGGCGCATGAGGGCCCGCAGTGCATAGTCGGTGAAGGAATTGAGGCGCATACCGGCAGACCATGGCGTCGGAGTCGCGAGTATGGCATGCTAAATATGCATATTGAATACCTATTTCGGTGAGGGAATGGCGACGGAACGACAGGCGCAGATCACGGCGAGCATCGTCGAGCGCACCGGCATCGATGCAGCGATGATTGACCGGCTGGTGCGGACCTTTTACGGGAAGGTCCGGACCGACGCACTCCTGGCGCCGGTATTCGAGCCGCGGATCGCAGACTGGGAGCCGCACCTCGAGCGCATGTGCGAGTTTTGGTCGTCGGTCGCCCTGATGACGGGCATCTATCATGGCCGGCCGATGGAGAAGCACTTGCCGCTGCCGGTCGATTCGCGCCACTTCGACCGCTGGCTGCAGCTTTTCGAGGCAGCCGCGCACGAGGTATGCCCGGGGGCAGCGGCCGAGCATTTTGTCGAGCGCGCACGCCGAATCGCCCAGAGCCTCGAGATGGGAATCGCCGTCCAGAGCGGGATTCTGCTCATGAGGGGCGAGCGCCTGAGGCGTCCCGATTCGCAAGTCTCGCTCCCCGCCGCCTCCTGAAAGGCGGCGTACCATGAGCGCACCGCCCGACAACCGCAGCGGCGAGTATGCCTCGCCTCCTTGTTTTGCCCACGAGCTCGAGGCCGCAGAGGGCGCCTCCCCGCAGGGCCACCCAAAGGATCGAGCCGAGGTCCTGCGCTGGCGCAAGACCGAGCGCGAGCGGCTCATCGCATCGCGGCTCGCCACCTCCGCCGAGGACCGCCGCCGCTGGAGCCGGCAGATCGAGACCCTTCTCGAGGACGCTATCGGCGATGTCTCGGGGCTGATCGTGAGCGCCTATTCCCCGTTCCGGGGAGAACCCACGCTGCGCGGGCTGATGAGGAGCATCATCGCGCGTGGCGGGCGCACCGCGCTGCCCGTGGTTCTGGCGCGCGCGACGCCGCTGATCTTCCGCATCTGGGCTCCGGGCGATCCGACCGAGCGCGGGGTGTGGGACATTCCCGTTCCGAGCGCGCAGGCTGAGGTCGTGCTGCCGGACGTGGTGATCGCGCCGGTGGTCGGATTCGACCCCTGCTGCTGGCGGCTCGGCTACGGAGGCGGCTTCTTCGATCGCACCCTCGCCTCGTTTGCCACCCGGCCGCGTGTCTTCGGCATCGGCTACGCGCAGGCTGCGATCCCGACGATCTATCCGCAGCCCCATGACATCCCGATGGATGCCATCGTCACCGAAAACGCAGTCCTGGGGCGCAGCGCCGTCTGAGCGGGGAGCTGCGCCTCACCACATGCGCAGCACGATCTTGCCGACGAACTGGCCGGACTGCAGGAACTCGAGGGCATCCCGGTACTGTTCGAGCGGAAAGACGCGGTCGATGACCGGGCGCAGGTGGTGCGCGGCAATGAAATCATCCATTCGCTGGAAGTCCGCGCGCGAGCCCACGAATACCGCCTGGGCGCGCGCTTCCCTATTGAGCAGACCCATCTCCGGGATGACACCCCCGTAGCCCGTGAGTCCTCCGACGACGGCGAGCGTCCCCTCATCGGCGAGGCACTGCACCGATTGCGCGAGCGTCGCTTTGCCGCCCACATCGACCACGAGGTCTGCGCCGTGAGCCTGGGTGAGGTCGCGCACACGCTTCGCCCACTGCGGCACCATTCGATAATCGATGCCCTCGCTCGCGCCGAGCGCCAGCGCTCGCTGCAATTTCGACTGGGAGCTGCTCGTCACGATCACGCGGGCCCCCATCGCTGCCGCAAACTGCAGGGCAAAAGTTGAAACGCCGCCGGTGCCCTGCACGAGCACGACATCGCCCCGCCGCAGCCGTCGCCCCTTCGTGACGGCGCTCCAGGCTGTCAGACCGGCCGTGGGGAGCGTCGCGGCCTCCTCGTAGCTAACCCCGTCCGGAATGGGCACGACGGCCGTGTCGGGCAGGACGATGTAGTCGGCGAATAGGCCGTTGAGGCTCGAGCCGTACATGCCGGCCAGACTCTTCGAGGAGAACGGCCCCTCGACCCAGTCGGCGAAGTAGGTGTTGGTGACACGCTCGCCTCGATGAAGGCCGGTCACCCCGGCACCGAGGGCGACCACCTCCCCGGCCGCGTCGCTGCCGACAATGTGGCCGCTATGGTCGTGGCGCGGATCGGGCCCCAGCAGATCGATGTCATCGTGATTGAGAGCCGCGGCGTGGACGCGGATGAGCACCTCGTGTGGACCGGCTTTGGGCACCGGCGCCTCGATGAGCGTCCATCGATATCCCGTGGCGACCTTCTCGAGTGCCACCTCGCGATTGCGGTGCGCGGTTGTCGGGGCGATGGCGGCCGGCGAGGCCACCCCTGCGCTAAGCGCGCAGAGAACCACGAGTGTGCAGAGCCGCACGTTCATGTGACCCCCGGGGAGATTTCCGCGGTGAGCTACGCCGGCCCGACCGTGAACGGCTTGCCCTTCTGTCCAACCTCGAAGATCAGAAGCTTCGCGGGCTTGCTGCTGCTCAGATTCCGGAGCATCCGATGCACGTGCATCGCCGGCTCGTAGAAGCAGTCTCCCGCGTGGTACGTCTTCGGTGATTCCGGATCGACCTGATTCTCGATGCTTCCCTCGAGGATGTACGCGAAGACCGGTCCGATGTGCCGGTGGGGAGGCGATACCGACCCGGGGGCAACCGTGAGGGTGATCACCGTGACCTCGGGATCGGGGATGTCGCCCAGCGGAGTGATCATGGCTCTGTCTCCTCTTAGCCCAACCATAGTCGCCGATCCTGCCGCCACGCAAGCGGCACTGGCGCTACCGGGGCCGTTGGGGGCAGGATTCGCGTCCTGAGTCTGAACCTTGAATCTCGTCCGCGGAGTCCCTTCATGAAGAAAGCCCTTGCCGCGGTCGCATCACTCGCGACCGCCGCTCTTTGCCACGCTCAGTCCGAACCCGGACCGCTCCTCCTTCAGCAGCCGACGATGAACCGCACGCAGATCGTGTTCGTCTACGGCGGGGAGCTCTGGAGCGTGAGCCGCGAGGGCGGCGCCGCCACGCGTTTGACGACCGGCGTCGGCATCCAGTCGGACCCGCACTTCTCACCCGACGGGAAGTGGGTCGCCTTCAGCGGAAATTACGGCGGGAATCCCGACGTGTATGTCGTCGCGGCCGAGGGCGGGGTGCCACGACGCTTGACGTACCATCCCGGCCCTGACATCGCCGTCGGATGGACGCCGGACGGCACACGCGTCCTCTTTGCCTCGAATCGCGAGGCCTTCGCAAGCGGCGTCACCAACCTCTACACCGTTTCTGTCAAGGGCGGTCTGCCTCAGAAGCTGCCCTTCCCGCTCGCCTTCGAGGGCGCCTACTCGCAGGATGGAACCGAGATCGCGTACCGCCCGGTGCCGTTCGCGTTCGGCACCTGGTCGCATTACCGCGGCGGCACGGAGACCAAGATCTGGCTCGCGAAGCTCTCGGACTCGAGCTACGAGGAGATCCCGCGCGGGGACTGGAACGAGTTCGATCCCATGTGGCTCGGCGGGAAGATCTACTTCCTCTCCGACCAGCAGGGGCCGTTCACGCTTTACGAGTTCGACCCCTCGACGAAGCAGACGCGGCAGGTGCTGCCGAACGAGGGACTACCGATCAAAGAGGCCTCGGCCGGGCCCGATGCGATCGTCTATTCGCAGTTCGGATCCATTCACATCTTCGATCCCGCTACCGGCCGCGGCCACTCCGTGGGCATCCGCGTCGCGGGAGATTTCCCCCAGCTCCTGCCGCACCTGGAGAACGTGCAGAGCCATATCCTCTCCGCGGGCATCTCCCCGACCGGCGCACGGGCCGTCTTCGAGGCGCACGGTGAGATCCTCACCGTACCGGCCGAGCACGGCGACATCCGCAACATCACCCAGTCCCCGGGCGTCGAGGACCGCTATCCGGCGTGGTCTCCGGATGGCAAATCGATCGCCTACTTCTCCGATGAGTCGGGCGAGTATGCGCTCCACATCCGCGACCAGAACGGACTCGGACCGGTGCGCAAGTTCGATCTCGGATCACCGCCGTCGTTCTTCTACGACCCGCGCTGGTCCCCCGACAGCAAGAAGATCGCCTACACCGATAAGCGCCTCAACGTCTGGTACCTCGATCTTGCGAAAGGCGCGCCGGTCAGAATCGGCACCGACATGTACGAGACGCCGGAGCGGACACTGTCACCGTCCTGGTCGCCCGATAGCGAGTGGATCGCCTACACGAAGCTGCTCCGCAATCACATGCGGGCCGTGTTCGTGTACTCGCTCGCGACCGGCAGGAGTACCCA
>JASHUC010000490.1 GCA_030040235.1 Gammaproteobacteria bacterium
TACCTGAGCCGGCGCCGCTGGCTCGCGGGAGCACTCGCCACCGGGGCGGCCGGCGTGCTGCCCACCGCCGAAGCCGATGTGCCCACTAACCGGCCGCTCAAGTACACGCTCAACCACCAGTATTCGGTCAACCTGAAGACCACGAGCTACGACGACATCACGAGCTATAACAACTTCTACGAATTCGGCACGGACAAGGACGACCCCAAGCGCAACGCCTACACGCTGCGCCCGAGCCCCTGGAGCATCACGATCGCGGGTGAAGCGGAAGTCACCGGGACCTACCACCTCGAGGACATCCTCAAGATGCAGCCGCTCGAGGAGCGCATCTACCGCTTTCGCTGTGTGGAGGCCTGGTCGATGGTCATCCCATGGGTCGGCTTTCCGCTCGGCCGGTTGCTGCAAAGGTTCAAGCCGACCTCCAAGGCGAAGTACGTGGCGTTCACGACGCTTTACGATCCCACGCAGATGCCGGGCGAGCGCTACCCGATCCTGCAATGGCCTTACGTGGAAGGCCTGCGAATGGACGAGGCCATGCATCCGCTCACGCTGCTCGTCACGGGCCTGTACGGTCAGGTGCTGCCGAACCAGGACGGCGCCCCGATACGCCTCATCGTGCCCTGGAAGTACGGCTTCAAGGGCATCAAGTCGATCGTGAAAATCGCCTTCACCGAGCGGATGCCGCCGACCACCTGGAACATCGCCGCCTCGAACGAGTACGGCTTCTATGCCAACGTCAATCCGCACGTGGACCATCCGCGCTGGAGCCAGGCCACCGAGCGCGTCATCGGCGGAGGGTTCTTCTCGCGCCAGCCGACCCTCATGTTCAACGGCTATGAGCAGGAGGTCGGCCATCTTTATCAGGGCATGGACCTGCGGCGGTATTTCTGATTCGCCGCTCGCCGCGACCGGTTTGAGCGCATGCTGAGCGTCGATAAGCGCTACCGGTACGTCTACAAGCCCGTCGTCTTCGCCGCGAGTCTCACGCCCGCGGTACTGCTCGCCCTCGGAGCGTTTGGGATCTTCGGCCTGTCGCTCGGAGCCGATCCGGTCAACCGGATGCTGCACGCCTGCGGCAAGACCGCCCTCAATCTGCTCCTCATCACCTTGCTCGTCACCCCCGTTCGCCGCCTCACGGGGTTCACGCATGTGCTGCGCCTCAGGCGCATGCTCGGGCTCTTCGCCTTCTTCTACGTGTGCCTGCACTTCTTCGTCTACCTGGTATTCGACCAGGTGCTCGATCTGCACGCGGTCCTTCAGGACGTGGTCAAGCGGCCGTACATCACGATCGGCTTCACGGGACTCCTGCTTCTCATCCCACTTGCCATCACCTCCACGCAGAAGATGATGCGCCGGCTCGGCCGGCGCTGGCAGAGGCTCCATCAGCTCATTTATGTCGTCGCAATCCTCGGGGTGTGGCACTACTACTGGCAGGTGAAGCGCGACGTGCGCGAGCCGCTCCTCTACATATTCATGCTGTCCCTGCTCCTCGGCTACCGCATCGTCGTGCGCTGGCAGGCGCGCCGCCGCATCACATCGAAGTCCGGATCTGCCACAGCTCCGGAAAGAATTTGAGCTCCAGCGCCTTGGCGAGGTAGGCGACGCCGCTCGTGCCGCCGGTCCCGCGCTTGTAGCCGATGATCCGCTCGACGGTCTTCAGGTGATGGAAGCGCCACAGCTGGAATTTGTGATCCATGTCGATCAGCCGCTCGGCGAGCTCGTAGAGATCCCACTCCTCCTCCGCGTTGTGGTACACGGCGAGCCACGCCCCCGCCACCTGCTTGCTCGCGCGGTAAGGCTCGCTGAAATCGCGGGCGAGATAATCCTCGGGGATGCCGTACCCGCGACGGCTGAGGAGCGCGAGCACCTCATCGTAGAGCGAGGGCGCCTGGAGCGCCCGCTCGAGCACTCGATAGGAGGCTCCGTCGCGGCGGTGTACGCCGAGCATCTCGGCATTCTTGTTGCCGATCGTGAACTCGAGGAGGCGGTACTGGACCGACTGAAAGCCCGAGGAGCGTCCGAGGGAGTTGCGAAACGCGGAGTAGTCCGAAGGCGTCATGGTCGCGAGCACGTCCCAGGCCGCCGTGAGCTGCGTTTGCACCCGGGAGATGCGCCCGAGCATCTTGAAGGAAGGACCGAGATTGTCCCGGCGCACGCACTCGAGCACGCCTGCGAGCTCGTGCAGGAACAGCCGCATCCATAGCTCCGAGGCCTGATGGATGATGATGAACATCATCTCGTCGTGCTCGGCGGTGAGGGGCTTCTGCGCATCGAGGAGCTGTGCGAGGCGCAGGTACTCCCCGTACGACTTGGAGGGCCCCAGATCCCAGTGGACCTGCTCGTCGGAGAGGTCCACGCGCTGCGACTTGTCGTACCCGGCGGTATCTTTCATGGCTCAGGTCGCTCAGT
Organism: Gammaproteobacteria bacterium; assembly: GCA_030040235.1. The sequence goes on from JASHUC010000490.1 coordinate 2,410, forward strand.
CGCTGAATACCCACACCGGCACGCGCCGCCAGCCATCGAGCAATTCCCGGTCGAGCGCCCGGTGGCCGGGGCAGTGCTCGCCCACACATTGCCAGAACCGGCGTGAGTGGTTCATATGACGAGTGTGCGCGAGCTCGTGGATCATGAGATAGCGCAGCACCTCGCGGCGCTGGAACAGCAGACAGCAGTTCAGGCTGATCGTGCCGCGCGCCGAGCAGCTGCCCCAGCGCGTGCGCTGGCGGCGAACGATCACCCGCTGGTACGCAAAGCCGAGCTCTCGCGCGCACGCCTCGAGCTGCGCTGCGAGCACCACATGGGCGCGGCCCATGAGCCAGCGGCGCAGTACCTGGCGCACCGCTCGCATGTTGCGGCAATCCCCCGACAGACTGAGCAGACCGGGAGAGTTGGCGAGCCCCAACCGTCCGGCCCCGCCCGCGAGATGCACCCGCCAGCTCTCCCCGCAGGCCGTGAGCTCGATCGCGCGCGGCGGAAAGGGTTCCCCGGCCGTGGCATTGCGCCGCGCCTCGGC
>JASHUC010000491.1 GCA_030040235.1 Gammaproteobacteria bacterium
TACGCGCAGCAGCAGCCGGGCGGCGGCCCCGGAGCGGGGACCGAGGGCGGCGGCGAGCAAGCCGCCGGCCCCGGCCCGGGCTCCAAGGACAACGTCGTCGATGCCGAGTTTGAAGAGGTTCGCGACAAGAATCGCAAAGCCTCGTAGGAGCCTCGTAGGGTGCGCGGCGCATACGCGCCGCGCGGGCGGGGCTGCGCGCGGCGTGCAGGGGTGAACTCGGGCAGGCATGGCAAAACGCGACTATTACAAGGTCCTGGACGTTCCCAAGAGCGCGACCGAGGCCGAAATCAAGAAGGCCTACCGCCGGCTCGCGATGAAATACCATCCGGACCGCAATCCCAACGACAAGGAGGCGGAGGAGCGATTCAAGGAGGCGAAGGAAGCCTCCGAGGTTCTCTCCGACCCTCAGAAGCGCGCCGCCTACGATCAGTTTGGTCATGCCGGCGTCGAGGCCGCGGCTCGCGGTGCAGGCGCGCGCGGCGGCTTTGGACCCGGCGATGCGTTCAGCGACATCTTCGGGGATGTGTTCGGGGATATCTTCGGCACCGCACGGCGCAGCCGCTCGCACGTCTTTCGCGGCGCCGATCTGCGCTATGAGCTCGAGCTCGACTTGAGCCAAGCCGTGTTCGGCGATTCCGTGGAGCTCGAGCTGGCCAAGCTCGAGGAGTGCGAGACCTGCCACGGCACCGGCGCGGCCAAGGGCAGCAGTCCCGTCACCTGCGAGACCTGCGGTGGGGTCGGCCAGGTGCGCCTGTCGCAGGGCTTCTTCCAGCTGCAGCAGACCTGTCCCCGCTGCCACGGAGCGGGCACGATGGTTCGCAACCCCTGTGACAGCTGCCTCGGTCAGGGGCGGCTGCGGCGTAGCAAGAAGCTCTCGGTGAAGATCCCGGCGGGGGTCGATAACGGGGATCGCATCCGCCTCTCCGGGGAGGGCGAGGCGGGGCGCAACGGCGGGCCTCCCGGGGATCTGTACGTCGAAGTGCAGGTCCGGGAGCACGCGATTTTCGAGCGCGACGGTGAGAATCTGAGCTGCGAGGTTCCGATCAGCTTCGCGACGGCCGCGCTCGGTGGCACGCTCGAAGTGCCCACCCTCAACGGGGAAGTCACCATCAAGGTGCCGCCCGAGACCCAGTCGGGCCGCGTGTTTCGTCTGCGCGACCTCGGAGTCAAGCCGGTCCGAGGCGGCTCCCGGGGCGATCTGTTCTGTCGGGTCGTGGTCGAGACCCCGGTCCATCTGTCGGTGGAGCAGCGCGAGCTCGTGCGCAAGCTCGAGGAGTCCCTGCGCGCCGAAGGGGACGTGCACCGGCATGCGCCGCGCCAGAAGGGGTTCCTCGAGGGCGTGAAGCGCTTCTTCTCCGGAGGCAAGGTCTGACATGCTGCGACTGCTCGTCTTCGGTGCGACGGGGAGAATGGGCCAGGCCGTGGTGCGGGCGGCGCTCGGCCGGTCGGACCTCGAGGTGGCGGCCGGCGTGGCCTCCCCGGGAAGCGTCCACCTGGGACGCGATCTGGGAGAGGTTGCCGGAGTGGGCCCTCTCGGGGTGGCGGTGAGCGATGGTGTCCCGGATGCGCTCACCCGCTGCGATGCGGCCGTCGATTTCTCGCTGCCGGCGGTCGCGGCGGCCAACCTGGCGGCATGCTGCGCTGCGGGAAAGCCGCTCGTGATCGGCACCACGGGCCTCAACGCCGATTTCTACCATGAGCTCGGCCGGGCAGCCCGCCACATTGCGCTTCTGGTCGCGCCCAACACCAGCCTCGGGCTCACGTTGCTGCTCGAGACCGCACGGCAGTGGGCTCGAGCTTTACCCATGCAGTTCGATGCCGACATCCTCGAGGCGCACCACCGCGAGAAGCGTGATGCCCCCTCGGGGACGGCTGTCGCGCTCGGAGAGGCGATTGCCGAGGCACGGGGAGTGCCCTTCCAGCCCCCCGGGGCCTCAGGCCACCCGGCGGGGCCGCGGCGGGAGGGGGAGATCGGTTTCGCGGTCCTGAGGGGCGGAGATCTGGTCGGCGAGCACGCGGTGATCTTCTCCGGGTTGGGCGAGCAGCTCACCCTCGAGCATCGCGTCACCGACCGGGCGGTCTTCGCCCGGGGCGCACTGGAGGCGGCGGTGTGGCTCGCCAAGTGCCCTCCCGGGCGCTACGCCATGCGGGATGTTCTTTTCAGGTCGGTGACCTGAGAAAAGGGGGCCCTCCGGCATGGACAGGGTGCGGTACGCCCCGTAGAATTTCCGCCGAATCCGCAAGGGTTAGTCCATACAAGGCGGGAGGATGTTCGGCTGCCGAACTCCTCCCGCTTTGTACATCTCGAAGGGGAATTCTGGGGTGAATGAACCGGCGGTGCTGGCACTGGCAGATGGGACCATCTTCCGGGGCCAGTCAATCGGAGCGCAAAGCAATACCACCGGCGAAGTCGTTTTCAATACCGCGTTGACGGGCTATCAGGAGATCCTGACCGACCCCTCCTACGCGCGCCAGATCGTCACTCTCACTTACCCGCACATCGGCAACACCGGATGTACGCCCGAGGACCTCGAATCGGGCCAGATCTACGCCGCCGGACTCGTCATTCGCGATCTACCGGTGCGTGCCAGCAGCTGGCGCATGGCCGAGAGCCTGCACGAGTTCCTCGAGCGGGGCCGCCTCGTCGCGATTGCCGGCATCGACACCCGCAAGCTCACGCGCCTGCTGCGCGAGAAGGGCGCGCAGGCCGGCTGCATCATGACGGGCGAGCGCGTGGATGAGACCGCAGCCGTCAAGGCGGCGCGCATGTTTCCCGGCTTGAAGGGGATGGATCTCGCGAAGGTCGTCTCGGTGAAGCAGGCCTTTCAGTGGAACGAGGCCGGCCTGTGGCAGGATGGCTCGCGGCCGCTCATCCGCTCGCATCAGTGGCTGCACGTGGTCGCCTACGATTTCGGCATCAAGCGCAACATCCTGCGCATGCTCGCCGAGCACGGCTGCCGCATCACGGTCGTTCCGGCGCAGACGAGCGCGAAGGAGGCGCTGCAGCTCGCGCCCGACGGCATCTTCCTCGCGAACGGGCCCGGCGATCCGGAGGCCTGTGATTACGCGATCGCGGCTGCGCGGGAGTTTCTCGCGACCGATGTGCCGGTCTTCGGCATCTGTCTCGGGCACCAGATCCTCGGGCTTGCAGCCGGCGCGCGCACCCTGAAGATGAAGTTCGGCCATCACGGCGCAAACCATCCGGTGCTCGACCTCGAGTCGAGGCGTGTGCTCATCACCAGCCAGAATCACGGCTTCGTCGTGGACGAGCCGACGCTGCCGCCGGAGGTCAAGGTGACCCATCGCTCGCTCTTCGACGGTACGCTGCAGGGGCTCGCCTTCACGGAGCGGCCGGCCTTCGGTTTCCAGGGCCATCCCGAGGCGAGCCCCGGGCCGCACGACATGCGGCCGCTGTTCGAGCGCTTCAATCATCTGATGCTCAGGAGGCTGCAGAACCAGCTGCGCCTCGTTGAGGCGAACGCGCGCCGGCAAGTGGGCGAGCGGTAGTCTTGCCCAAGCGAACCGACATCCAGAGCGTACTGATCATCGGCGCCGGCCCGATCATCATCGGCCAGGCGTGCGAGTTCGACTATTCCGGCGCGCAGGCCTGCAAGGCGCTGAAGGAGGAGGGCTACCGCGTCATCCTCGTCAATTCGAATCCCGCGACCATCATGACGGACCCCGAGATGGCCGATGCGATCTACATCGAGCCGGTCAACTGGCGCACGGTCGCACGAATCATCGAGAAGGAGCGTCCCAATGCGCTGCTACCGACGATGGGAGGTCAGACCGCGCTCAATACCGCGCTCGATCTGGTGCGCGAAGGAGTGCTCGAGAAGCACGGCGTCGAGCTGATTGCCGCCTCCCGCGACGCGATCGACATGGCCGAGGACCGGGAGCTGTTCCGCAACGCCATGCGCGACATCGGGCTCGAGGTGCCCACCTCGCGCATCGCGCGCACCCTGCCCGATGCGCTCGGGGCGGTGAGCGAGATCGGCTATCCGGTGGTCATCCGGCCGTCCTTCACTCTCGGGGGCACCGGCGGCGGAATCGCCTACAACCGCGAGGAGTTCGAGACCATGGTCGCGCGGGGCCTGGATGCCTCCCCGACGAGCGAGATTCTCCTCGAGGAATCCGTGATCGGCTGGAAAGAGTTCGAGATGGAGGTCGTCCGCGACCGCAACGACAACTGCATCATCGTGTGCTCCATCGAGAATCTCGACCCGATGGGCGTGCACACCGGAGACTCGATCACCGTCGCGCCCGCGCAGACCCTCACCGACAAGGAATACCAGCGCATGCGCGACGCCTCGATCGCGGTGCTGCGCAAGATCGGGGTGGACACGGGCGGCTCGAACGTGCAGTTCGCCGTGAACCCCGAGGACGGGCGCCTCCTGGTGATCGAGATGAATCCGCGTGTGTCGCGCTCCTCGGCGCTCGCTTCCAAGGCGACCGGCTTTCCGATCGCCAAGGTCGCTGCGAAGCTCGCCGTCGGCTACACCCTCGATGAGCTCAAGAACGACATCACCGGAGGGCTCACGCCGGCCTCCTTCGAACCCTCGATCGATTACGTCGTCACGAAGATTCCGCGCTTCACGTTCGAGAAGTTCCGCGACGCGAACGATCGGCTCACGACCCAGATGAAATCCGTGGGCGAGGTGATGGCGATCGGCAGAACCTTCCAGGAGTCGCTGCAGAAGGCGCTGCGCGGGCTCGAGACCGGCCTCGACGGCCTCGGCGAGCAGCTGACGCTGCCGCTCTCCGACGAGGCCGCGAGCCGCCTCGATTACGAGCTGCGCGCCCCGGGTCCCAATCGGCTGCTCTACACCGCCGATGCGTTGCGCGCCGGCTGGCCGTTCGAGCGCATCGCGGAGCTCACGCGCATCGATCCGTGGTTTCTCGCGCAGCTCGAGGATCTGATCGCCGAGGAGGCCCGGGTGCACGAGCGCGGCATGAGCGGACTCAACGCCGAGCGGTTGCGCGCGCTCAAGCGCAAGGGCTTCTCGGATGCGCGCCTCGCCAAGCTCGTCGGAGTCATCGAGAAGGCCGTGCGCCAGCGCCGGCACGAGCTCGGGATCGTTCCCGCCTACAAGCGCGTGGACACCTGCGCGGCGGAGTTTGCGACCTCCACGGCCTACCTCTACTCGACGTACGACGAGGAATGCGAGGCGGATCCGACCGAGCGGCGCAAGATCATGATCCTCGGGGGCGGTCCGAACCGCATCGGACAGGGGATCGAGTTCGACTACTGCTGCGTGCATGCGGCGCTCGCCCTGCGCGAGGATGGCTTCGAGACCATCATGGTCAATTGCAATCCCGAGACCGTCTCGACCGACTACGACACCTCCGATCGGCTGTACTTCGAGCCGCTCACCCTCGAGGACGTGCTCGAGATCATCGCGAAGGAGAAACCCCAGGGCCTCATCGTGCAGTTCGGCGGTCAGACTCCGCTCAAGCTCTCGCGCGCGCTCGAGGAGGCGGGTGCCCCGATCATCGGGACGACGCCCGACTCGATCGACGTTGCCGAGGATCGCGAGCGCTTCCAGAAGCTCGTACACAGCCTCGCACTCAAGCAGCCGGCCAATGCGAGCGCCCGCAACGAGGAGCAGGCGGTGCGTCTTGCGCGCGAGGTCGGCTATCCGCTCGTGGTACGCCCGTCATACGTGCTCGGCGGGCGGGCGATGGAGGTGGTCTTCAACGAGGAGGACCTGCGCACATACATGACCGATGCGGTGCGCGTCTCCAATGACAGCCCGGTGCTGCTCGACCGGTTCCTGGACGTGGCAATCGAGGTCGATGTCGATGCGGTTTGTGACGGTGAGAACGTGCTGATCGGCGGCATCATGGAGCACGTCGAGCAGGCGGGTGTGCACTCGGGCGACTCGGGCTGCTCGCTGCCGCCTTACAGCCTCTCGCCCGAGATCCAGGAGGAGCTGCGCGACCAGACCGAGAAGCTCGCCAAGGCGCTCAGCGTGATCGGGCTCATGAACGTGCAGTTCGCCATCCAGAACGGCATCGTTCACATCCTCGAGGTGAACCCGCGCGCCTCGCGTACCGTGCCCTTCGTCTCCAAGGCAACCGGTGTGCCGCTCGCGAAGATCGCCGCGCGCGTCATGACCGGCCGCAAGCTCACCGAGCTCGGCGCGACGCGCGAGGTGGTGCCGGCGTACTGCGCGGTCAAAGAGGCGGTGTTTCCGTTCGTGAAGTTTCCCGAGGCCGACCCGATCCTCGGCCCCGAGATGAAATCCACCGGTGAGGTGATGGGTACCGGACGCACGTTCGGGGAGGCCTACGCCAAGGCGCAGGCCGCATCGGGCGTCACCCTGCCTCGAGAGGGGGTGTGCCTCATCAGCGTGCGCGACCGGGACAAGGCGGGCGCGGTGGGGCTTGCGCGCAGGCTCATCGAGCGCGGTTTCGAGATCGTCGCGACGAGCGGTACGGCACGCGTGCTCGAGGAGGCGGGCATCGCCTGCCGGCGGGCGAACAAGGTGCGCGAAGGGCGCCCCCACATCGTGGACATGATCAAGAACGACGAGATCGATCTCATCGTGAACACCACCGAAGGAAAGCAGGCGATCCGCGAATCGAACTCGATCCGCCGCGAGGCGGTGCACCGCCGCGTCACCTACTACACGACGCTCGCGGCTGCGCTCGCCACGTGTGAGGCGCTCGATCATCTCGATGAGGTGGAAGTCAACCGCCTCGGGGATCTGCACGAGGAGGCGCGGCGCGCATGAAACGCACGCCGATGACGCTGCGCGGGGCCGAGGCGCTGCGCGCCGAATTGAAGCGCCTGAAGAGCGAGGCCCGCCCGAGCATCATCCGCGCGATCGCCGAGGCCCGCGGACACGGGGATCTG
>JASHUC010000492.1 GCA_030040235.1 Gammaproteobacteria bacterium
CCGGCCCCGAGATCGCCGCTGAGATACGCGACGGCGGGCCTGCTTTCGGGTAGGGGCAGCGCCGCGGCGAGCGCCGCACCGAGGGCCTCGGTCCGCGCGGCACTGCGGGCGGCCGTATGCCACGTGCTGACGGCGGCTCGGATCAGAGATTCACGCACGAGCGCAGCTCGCGAGCGACGTCTCCTGCGAGCAGCCCACGCTCCCCGCCCCGCGCCACGACATCTCCGCTCATCGCGTGGGCAAGCACCGCCACACGTGCGGCGGCCCACGGATCGCCGCACTGTGAGAGAACCCCCGCGGTCGCGCCCGTCAGCACATCGCCCATCCCCGCGCTCGCCATGCCTGGATTGCCGCGCTCGCAAAGACCGGGAATGCGACCGCGCGAGCCGACGAGCGTGCCCGCGCCCTTCAATACGACGACGCCTCCATAGCGCTCGACGAGCCGCGCAAGCGAGGCGAGCCGATCGCCTTGGATATCCTGAACGCTCGTGCCGAGAAGACGCGCCGCCTCACCCGGATGAGGCGTCAGGATCCAGTCCTCGCGAGGCGGCGCCTGCTGCTCGGCGATGAGATTGAGCCCATCGGCGTCGACCACGAGCGGCTTGTCGCAGGCGAGCACGGTACGCAGCGCCCGCGAGGCCCACTCGCCCTTGCCGAGCCCCGGGCCGATCGCAACCACATCCGCACGCTCGATCGCCGCAGGGAGTGCACGCTCGTCCGTCAAGGGCAGGGTGATGAGCTCGGGTCGCCCGGCGACGATGGCGACGACGTTCTCCGGCGCGACCGCCACGGTGACGAGTCCTGCGCCGACGCGCAGCGCCGCCTCGCCCGCGAGCCTCACCGCCCCGGGCATTCCGATCCCGCCGCCGATGATGAGCACGCGGCCAAAGTCCCCCTTGTGTGCCGCACGAGCTCTGCGGGGCAGCGCGGCTGCGATCTCCGCCTCGCTGATTCGCTCGAGTCGCGGTGCAAACTGCGGGGAGGCGGGGACCGGCACCTCCAGGTCGTCGAAGAAGACCGCGCCCGCATGCTCGGGGCCCCTGCCGAGAAAGAGCCCCGTCTTCAGCGCAACGAACGTCACCGTGCAATCGGCTCGAACCGCCTCACCGAGCGGCTCGCCCGTGTCGCTGTTGAGACCCGAGGGGACATCGAGCGCGAAGATCGGGTGCGCGCTCGCATTGATCGTGCGAATGACCTCGGCCGCCGCGGCTCGCACGGGGCTCGCGAGCCCGGTGCCGAGCAGCGCATCAACCACGACCTCGCCGTCCTTCAATCGCGCGGCCTGAAACGGCACGGCGCGGACGCCGCTCGCCGCCGAGTCCGCGTATGCCTGACGCGCATCGCCGCTCAGTGTCTCCGGGGGCGTCGCGGCCAGAACGGTCACCGTGAGCCCAGCCGCCTGGGCGAAGCGCGCCAGCACGTACCCGTCGCCGCCGTTGTTGCCTCCGCCGCAGACGATGACGATGCGGTGACAGGTCGGCCAGCGCATGCGCAGAAAGCGCAGCGCCGCCTCCCCGGCCCGCTTCATGAGCGTGTAGCCGGGGACGTGCAGCGCGCCGATGGCGTAGGCATCGAGTGCCCGGACCTGCGCAGCAGAATAAAGCGAAACGGGCAGCGCCATCGCCTGATTATACTGAGCCGGTATGAGCGCCCCGCAGGATCTTGCCGAGCTCGATCTCGCCGCCGTGAAGCGGGACCTTGCCGCGCGCGCCCGCGAGCTTGGCTTCGACAAGCTCGGTGTCACCGGAGTGGACCTCGAGGCTGATGAGCGGCATCTGGCGGCCTGGCTCGCCGGAGGATTTCACGGCTCGATGCACTACATGGAGCGACACGGAACCCTGCGCAGCCGCCCGGCCGAGCTCATGCCCGGTTGCCTGCGCGCGGTGTCGGTGCGCATGAACTACTGGCCGGCCGAGGCGCGAGAGCCCGGGTCGATGCTCGAGGATAAGGCGCGCGGCTACGTCTCCCGCTACGCTCTCGGCCGCGACTACCACAAGCTCATGCGCGCAGCGCTCGCCCGGCTCGCCGAGGCGCTCGAGGAGCGCATCGGCCCCTTCGGTTATCGGGTCTGCGTGGACAGCGCTCCGGTCCTCGAGAAGGCGCTCGCCCGCTCCGCGGGGCTCGGCTGGATCGGCAAGCACACCAACTTGATCGCACGCGATGCCGGCTCGTGGTTCTTCCTCGGAGAGATCCTCACCGACCTGCCGCTGCCGGTCGATGGCGCCGCGAGCAGCCATTGCGGCACCTGTGAGGCCTGCATCGCGGCCTGCCCGACCCGCGCCATCGTGGCTCCCTACCGGCTCGACGCACGGCGCTGCATCGCGTATTTGACCATCGAGAACAAAGAATCGATCCCCGAGGAGTTTCGCGCGGCGATCGGCAATCGCATCTACGGCTGCGACGACTGCCAGCTCGTGTGTCCGTGGAACAAGTTCGCGCGCGCTGCGAGCCACCCGGACTTCAAGGTGCGTCATGGGCTCGATGCCGCGCGGCTGACGGAGCTGTTCGCCTGGACTGCCGAGCAGTTCGATACGCGCATGCGCGGATCGGCCATCTACCGCATCGGCTACGAGCGCTGGTTGCGCAACATCGCCGTCGCGCTCGGCAATGCGCCCTCCTCGCCCGAGGTGATCGAGGCGTTGCGAAGGCGGCGCGAGGAGCCTTCCGCGCTCGTGCGCGAGCACGTCGCCTGGGCGCTCGGGCGCCACGGAAGCGGCGCGCGCGCAGCCTAACGGGCGACCTGGACGTTGTCGATGAGGCGCGCCTTCCCCAGGCGCGCGGCCGCGAGCACCACGAGCGCGCGCGCATCGGCAGTCGCGGGGCCGAGGTCGCGCGCGCGCACGGAAAAGTAGTCGGGGCGGAATCCCGCGCTTCTCAGCGCCTCGAGGGCCGAGGCCTCGATGCGGGTGACATCCGATTCTCCGGCGCGAAGCCGCGCGGCGGCCCGCTCGAGCTCGTGGAAGATCTGCGGGGCGATCTGCCGCTCCGTGGGAGTCAGGTACTGGTTGCGCGAGCTCATCGCGAGCCCGTCGCTTTCGCGCACCGTGGGCGCACCGACGATCTGCACCGGCATGCACAGGTCCGCGACCATGCGGCGAATGATGGCGAGCTGCTGGTAGTCCTTCTCGCCGAAGACCGCTAGAACCGGCTCGACGATATTGAAGAGCTTCGCGACGACCGTCGCAACGCCCTCGAAGTGCCCCGGGCGAAACTCCCCCTCGAGAATCGTGGAGAGCGCGGGCACCTCGAGGCGAATCGAGCGCTCGAAACCCTGCGGATAGATCTCCGCCACATCCGGCACGAACATCAGATCGCATCCGGAGGATTCGAGCATGCGCTCGTCCTCGCGGGGCGTGCGTGGATAGTGCGCGAAATCCTCGTTGGGTCCGAACTGCATCGGATTCACGAAGATGCTCCCGACGAAACGCTCGCCCTGCCGGCGCGCCGCCTGGAACAGACTGAGGTGCCCCGCGTGCAGATTGCCCATCGTTGGCACGAAGGCGATACGCCGGCGCTCGCCGTGCCAGAAGCGCACGCGCTCGCGTACCGCAGCGATGGTCGTCGCGATATCCATCAGATGGTCCGGCTGCGCGGCGGGTTGTAGTAGAGCCGTCCGCGTTTCATGCGCGAGATGGCGGCAAAGAGCTCCTCGTAATCGGCCTGGTTGTTGATGGGATCGATCGCGGCTGCGTTCACGATGAGCAGCGGGGCTCCCTCGTATTCGTGAAAGAAGCGCGCGTAGGCCTCGTTGAGCCGCTCGAGGTAGCGCCGCTCGATGTGCTGTTCGTAATCGACGCCGCGCTTGGCGATACGCTCCTGCAGTACATCGACCGGGGCCTGCAGGTAGACGACCAGATCGGGCTTTGGCGCGAGCACGGCGAGCTTCGCCTGTACCTGCTCGTAGAGCCCGTACTCGTCCTCATCGAGCGTGATGCGGGCGAACAGCCGATCCTTCTCGAACAGGTAATCGGCCACGCGCACCGGAGCGAACAGATCCTGCTGGGCGAGCGCAGCGAGCTGCTGCGCACGTTGAAAGAGGAAGTACAGCTGCGCCGGAAACGCCCCCGCCCGCGGGTTGCGATAGAACCGTTCGAGGAACGGGTTGTGGGCAGCCTGCTCCAGTACCGGCTCGGCCGACAGGCTCTCGGAGAGCTTGCGGGCGAGACTGGTCTTGCCGACGCCGATCGGCCCTTCGATCACGATGAATCGGGCCATATGCCCTCGGGTGAGACCTTCCTTTTGAGATCGGCCGCGCGGCCGGCGCCGGGTACCTCGAGCTGCGGTGCAATCTCGGCGAGAGGATACAGAACGAAGTTGCGCTCCACTATGCCGGGGTGCGGCAGGCGCAGCTCCGGTTCCTCGCTGCGCCTGGAAGCATAGACAAGAAGATCGAGATCGAGTATGCGCGGACCCCATCGCTTGCGGGTCGCGGGCCGGCCGGCGGCGCGCTCGATCGCCTGCAGCTCACGAAGCAGCGCGAGCGGCTCGAGCCGGGTGATCACTCCGGCCACCGCATTGACGAACTCGGACTGGTCGGGGGGACCCAAGGGTCGCGAGCGGTACAGACTCGAGCGCACCACGAGGCTCAACCTCGAGATCGAGGCTATCCGGTCCATGCCGCCCAGTACCTGGGCGCGCGGATCAGCGAGATTGCTGCCGATGCCGATATAGGCCGGCTGCCAGATTTCCATCTCAGCCGCGCGGACCGCTCAGGCGGTGTGAACCGACCGGCCGCCTCGCCTGCGGCGGCGGCGTGGGCCGCGCCTTGCACCATCGCGGCGCTCGCCCGGCTGAGCGGCGCCCGAGAGCGCATCGGCCATCTCGGCACGCTCGGGCGCGGGAGCCGCCTGGACACGCGTCCACCAGTCCGCCACATCGCGCGCAGCGAGACCGTGCGCGGCGCGCAGCAGCAGCAGATCGAAGGCGGCGCGAAAGCGCGGGTGCTCGAGGGTCTTGAGCGACCGCCGGCCTCGGGGATGCTCCAGCCGCGGTTGCAGAGCGAACATCTCGCGAATGCCGAGCGAGAAGCGGCGCGGGATGGCAACTTCCGCCTGCACCTGTCTCACGGCGCGATCGCAGGCCTCGAGGATGGTCGCGAGCTCGTGCCAGCGCTCGGGTGGGGTGGCCTCGATCCCTTCAGCGATGGGGCCATAGAGAAGGACGGCAAAGAGGAACGCCGGTGAGACCGGCCTGCCCGCGAGCACCCGCGCGTCGGTGTTCTCGAGGCCCTCGACCAGGAGCTTCTCGACGACACCTCCAGGGTGCGCCGCAAGGTAACGCTCGACGCTCGGCAGCAGCGCGGCGAGGAGACCACGCTCGCGCAGGAGCGAAAGGCTGCGCGCACCATGTCCGGAGAGGAAGAGCTTCAGCGTCTCATCGAACAACCGCGCCGACGGCACCGCGCGGACGAGATCGCGCAGCGGGGCGAGCGGCGCGGCGGTGGCCGGGTCGAGATGAAAACCGAGCTTGGCCTCGAACCGGATGGCGCGCAGCATCCGCACCGGATCTTCGCGATAGCGAGTCTCCGGATCGCCGATGAGTCGCAACGTTCGCGCGGCGATGTCCGCGGCGCCGCCGACGTAGTCCCAGAGAGAGAAGTCGGCGATGTTGTAGTACAGGGCGTTCGCGGTGAAATCTCGCCGCCAAACGTCCTCATCGATCGAGCCATAGACGTTATCGCGCAGGATTCTCCCCGTCTCGTCCACGGTCCGCGCGCGCTCGGGGCCGTCCGGGAGCGCAAGCGGCTCGTCGCCGGGGGAGACGACATCGAGCGGTTCGTCCATCTCCGGTGCCTCGCCCTCCTCCGGATCGGCATCGGGGATCGGTTCCTCGGCCTGCGAAGGTGCACTCGCGGCGCGAAATGTGGCGACCTCGATCGTCTCCGGCCCGAAGAACACGTGTGCGAGCCGGAAGCGGCGGCCGACCAGCCGGGAGTTGCGAAAAACCTTCCTCACCTGCTCCGGCAGCGCATCGGTCGCGACATCGAAGTCCTTCGGCTCGAGGCCGAGCAGCAGGTCGCGCACGCAGCCGCCCACGAGGAATGCCTGAAATCCAGCCTCGCGCAGCCGGTACAGCACGCGCAGCGCGTTGGGCGAGATCGCCGAGCGTGAAATCGCGTGTTCGGCCCGGGGGATGACCCGCGGGGTGCGGGGCGCCGGCGCAGGCGCGGCGGGTGGGTTCAATTCGCTGGCTTTCGGCTTGAGCATCGGGACGCGCCGCCTATAATACCGCGCTCCTTCGCCCGCACCCCCAAACGTGCGCTCCCTTCGTCTAGAGGCCTAGGACATAGCCCTCTCAAGGCTGTAACACGGGTTCGAATCCCGTAGGGAGCGCCACCAAATCAAGCACTTACAGAATCTAACCACCTTGCGGAGTCGCGTCGGGTAAGTTTCGGGTAAGTTCCAAGGGCGTCTTTGGCTGCCTACCAGTCCGTCGAGGCGATGCTTTCGCTCTTGACCCAGGGCCCTCGGTCGACGACTCACCGCCCGCCCCTAGTCAGCCATTTGGCACCCGTACGGGGAGGCTCTTCCGGCTTCGGCAACCAGCGGGAGAAGACGTCTTGTCTCGGCACAAATCTCCAAGCTGGCGAAGTGACGCCCTGGTATACCGGACGCCCCGCTCGGCCCCCCGAGGCGCGACGCGCTCGTTTCTGGCGAAATCCGTTACTTCA
>JASHUC010000493.1 GCA_030040235.1 Gammaproteobacteria bacterium
GGCGCTTGCGCGAGGAGCTCCCGGCATTCATCCGGCGTGAGCGACTTCGGGTCGCGATCCTTCGGCGCCTTGGCGTTCTTTTTTCCGTCCGTGATGTAGGGGCCGTAGCGGCCGTTGAGGACTCGCACCCCGCCCTCGAACTCCGCAATGATCCGGTTCGCATCCGCCTGCTGTTTGAGAAGGATGACCTCGCGCGCGCGCTCCAGAGCGATGGTGTAGGGGTCGTCCTCGCGCAGCGAAACGTACTTGTCGCCGTACTTGAGGTAGGGCCCGAAGCGCCCGATGTTGGCGACGATCGGCTCGCCCGCCGCGGTCTTGCCGAGCGCGCGCGGCAGCTTGGTGAGCTCGAGCGCATCGGCGAGCGTGATCGCGTCCATCTTCTGTCCAGGCCTCAAGCCCGCGAAGCGGGGCTTCTCGGCATCGTCCTTGGTCCCGATCTGCACGAACGGGCCGTACCGGCCCATGCGCACCGTGACCGGCTTGCCGCTTGCCGGGTCCTTGCCGAGCTCGCGGGCCTGGACGACCTCCTCGCGAGTCACGTTCTTGTCGGTCCGCTCGACCTGCCGGATGAAGGGCTTCCAGAATTTCTCGAGCGGGGTGATCCACTCCTCCTCGCCCCGCGAGACGGCATCGAGCTCGTCCTCCATCGCCGCGGTGAAGCCGTACTCGACGTAGCGATGGAAGTGATTGTCGAGGAAGCGGTTGACGATCTTGCCGATATCGGTCGGCACGAAGCGCCGGCTGTCCATCTCCACGTACTCACGGTCCTGCAGCGTCGAGATGATCGTGGCATACGTCGAGGGCCTTCCGATGCCGTATTCCTCGAGCGCCTTGACGAGGGAGGCTTCCGTGTAGCGCGGTGGCGGCTCGGTGAAATGCTGCTCGGCGTGGAGCGCGCGCAAGCTGACCGAATCTTCGGGATTCATGACCGGCAGGACGTGATCGCCCTCCTCGGTCTGCACATCGTCGGCGCCCTCCTGGTACACCGCGATGTAGCCGGGCTGAACGAGCGTCGAGCCGTTGGCACGCAGCAGATGGCGCCGCGGGCCGTCCTCGCCCGCCAGCATGTCCACGGCCACCGTATCAAATACGGCATGGCTCATCTGGGAGGCGATGGCGCGCCGCCAGATGAGCGTGTAGAGCCGGAAGAGATCGTTGTCGAGCCGGCCCTCGATGTCCGTGGGCGTGATGGAGGCGGAAGTCGGCCGGATGGCCTCGTGAGCCTCCTGGGCGTTCTTCGACTTGGTGCGGTAGACGCGCGCCTCTTCGGGCACCGCCTGCGCGCCGTAGAGCCGCGCGGCGACCTGCCGGATCTCCGCCACGGCCTCGGCCGCGAGTGACACGGAGTCGGTGCGCATGTAGGTGATGAGGCCCACGCTGCCCTCGCCCACGTCCACGCCCTCGTAGAGCTGCTGCGCAAGGCGCATGGTCCGGCGCGCATTGAAACCGAGCTTGCGGGCCGCTTCCTGCTGCAACGTGGAGGTGGTGAAGGGCGGCGCCGGGTTGCGCCGGCGCTGCTTGCGGTCTACCGCGATGACGCGCAAGAGGCCCGTTCCCGAGCTCCCCGTGCCCGCCGGGGCGGCGGCGGCGAGGATGTCGCGCTCTGCCGCGCGCGCCGCGGTCTCGTTGCCGAAGCTGAACTGCTCGACTTTCTGACCCTGGTACTCGACGAGCTTGAGCGGGAAGGTCTGCGCGGAGTGCTCGCCCTCGCCGTCGATGGTCCAGTACTCCTGCGCGCGGAATGCGGCGATCTCCTCCTCCCGCTCGCAGATCATGCGCAGCGCCGGGCTCTGCACGCGTCCGGCCGAGAGGCCGCGCCGCACCTTCTTCCACAAGAGCGGCGAGAGATTGAATCCGACGAGATAGTCGAGCGCGCGCCGCGCCTGCTGGGCGTTCACGAGCTCCGCGGAGATATCGCGCGGGCTCCCGACGGCCTCGCGAATGGCGTTGCGCGTGATCTCGTAGAACGCCACGCGATGCACCGTCTTGCGGTCGAGCGCGCCGCGAGACTTCAGGATCTCGAGCAGATGCCAGGCGATGGCCTCGCCTTCCCGATCCGGATCGGTCGCGAGATACAGGGCCTTGGACTTGCGCAGCGCGCGCGCGATCGCCTCGATGTGACGCTCGCTGCGGTCGAGCACCTGGTAATGCATCGCGAAGCGGCGCTCGGGGTTCACGGCGCCTTCCTTGGGCACCAGATCGCGCACGTGCCCGTACGAGGCGAGCACCTCGAAGTCCCTGCCGAGATATTTCTTGATGGTGCGCGCCTTGGCGGGCGACTCCACCACGACCAGATTGTCAGCCATGAGCCTCAGTGCGGCGGGTACGCGGCGGCCTCAAGCGCGAGGTCCTCCATGTGGGCGAAGGCTTGCTCCTGGTCGGGCTGGCTCGAGAGCACCATGAGCACCACCCATCTGAGCTGCTCGGTGTCGAGCTCGTCGGCGTCGAGCGCGAGCATCCGGTCCACGACGATCTCGCGCTGCGCCTGCGAGAGCACGCCGAGCCGCTCGAGCGTCATGAGGAACCCGCGGCATTCGGTCGACAGGCGCACCACCTCGCACTCGGAGAAGATGCGTACGGACCGCTCGCTTCCGGGGACCCGCGGGCGAGCGTGCTCGCCGGCGAGATCCGCGAGCCACTCGAGCGCCCGCTCGACGTGAGCATGGGCGAATCCCGCACGTTCGAGGTCGCGCGCGAGATCGGTGCGCTCGAGGAATTCAGGGGCCTCGTCCAGCATGTAGCGGTCGAAGACGTAGATCAGAATGTCGAGAACGCTGGTAGTCATCGCGAGAGTTAGGGTCCGCGGCAGTAACGGCCGCCAGGATGAGGTACGACGTGCCCCCGGAGCTCGAGAATCAACAGCAGCGATGCAATGCTGCCGCTCGGCAGCCCGGTGCGTTCGACTAGCGTATTGATGCTCACGGGCTCGAAGCCGAGCGCATCTAACAGTATTTCCGAATCCTTGTCCAATGCCGGATCTGCGGGCGGGCGGGCGGCCGGGCCGCTCGGCCCCTTCGTAAGCTCCTGTTCCGGCATGGGAATTTCGAGCGCTTCGAGCACCTCCGTCGCCCGCTCCACGAGCGAGGCCCCGCCGCGGATGAGCGCGTGGCATCCGGCGGCGAGTGGATTGTGCACCGAGCCCGGCACCGCGAACACCGGCCGGCCCTGTTGCGCTGCAGCGTGCGCGGTGATGAGGGAACCGCTCTCCGTGGCCGCCTCGAGCACGAGCGTGCAGAGGCTCATTCCACTCAGG
>JASHUC010000044.1 GCA_030040235.1 Gammaproteobacteria bacterium
CCGTTGTCCCGTCAGTACCTGAAGAGCTCTTGGAACTTCTCGAGGATGCGTTTGAGTTTTCTGAGTGAAGAGGAGCTCAACCACATGCCATTGATAAGGGCTAGTGAAACCCCTAGAGCCGCATTTGGCACAAGCGAGACGTTTCGCGGAAGTCCTGATCGAGAGATTCCGCACATGCTCGCGGATTATCTTAGGAATCGGTTCCCTACCTTTAGGGCAAAGAGAGGATTTGTATTTTGGGGTCCAACTGTGTTCCTAGTTGACACAGCTCAAGACTTGGTCACGACTGTTCTCCTCAGAAGCAAGTTCATAAAGAATGGGTGGCGTCTAACCGTGGCTAGCAAGAGGCTTCTGCCCCCCCAGAGTCTCGCGGCCAAGAAGCAGCCCAGATACGATCCCGCAGTACTGGAGGTTTGTCGAGCAATTCATTCATTCCTTACTGAGATACCGGGCATCGTAGATCTGCGCTGGTATTTTCAGGGAACTCGCTCTCAGACTCCGGCGGTCGATACACCGGATGAATTGCCGTGGCATGAGGTATAGCGTCGATGGCTGCAGAATCAGTGCAATAACCCGAGCCTCTGGTCCAGAGCGGGCAACGCTCTGATTCAGGCCGGACAATGGGCGAACAACTTCGGCAATTCAACGTCTCAAGCTGGATCAGGTCTCGCGATCTTTTCGGCTGTAGCAAGTGCTCTTGGAGCACCCGCTGAGCCCGGGATTGTCCTTGGTGGAGGAATCGCGACCGCCGGCGGCACGGTCAGTCTCGTCGGCTCAGCTGTGCGATATGTTGGCGGGTTTCTGTCCGGAAACTCGATGGAATCCGTGCAGGGGTTCTTGGGTGGCGCCGATCTTGGTCATCTGCTCGTTCAGGTAGTTGTGGCCAGGCGCTCGTCGGGTGCTTAGGGCGCCGTCGCCGGGCGCCGTGTCGATCTTACTTGCCAAGCGGGCCTGGCTCGGCTCAGAATATCTGTCCATAATTTATGTCCATAATTGGAGGACCGCATGAAGGCGCCGAAAAGCGTTCCCGCGACTGAATTCAAGGCGCGCTGCCTGGCGCTGCTCGAGGAGGTCCGCGAGACCCGCCAGCCCCTCCTCGTCACGCGCCACGGCAAGCCCGTGGCCGAGATTCGCCCCTTTGCTCCGAGGCATGCCGAACGGACGAATCCCTTGAAGGGCTCCATCACTTACCAAGGCGATCTGATCTCGCCCGTTCACGAGCGCTGGGATAGCGCCTCGTGATCATGCTCGATACGCACGCTTGGATCTGGTACGCATCGGAGGACCCGCAGCTCTCGAGATCTGCCAGAGCGCATATCCGACGCGCCGACACACTCGGAGTTCATCCCGTCTCCTGCTGGGAGGTGGCGATGCTCTCCCGCGGTGGACGGCTGAAACTCACCGTCGACGTTGCCGAATGGGTGAGGAACGCCCTGGAGCGCCCGAAGGTTGAGCTGCAGCCCTTTACGCCGGCTGCGGCCGTCCGAGCCGCAGGACTCGGTGGAGGATTCCCCGGGGATCCGGCCGACCGGTTCATCGTGGCGACTGCGCTCGAGGCGGGCGCAGCTCTCGTCACCCGAGATCAGCGGATCACGGACTGGGGTCAGGTTGAGATCATCTGGTAGGCTGCGCTCGCCGGCTTCGGCGACTCACCGTTTCAGCCACAGCCCCTCATCCCTCTCCCCACACCTCGCGGGCGACATCTACGATCAGTTTGAGCTTCGCGAACTGCTCCTCCGCGCCCATCGTCGCCCCGGCGATGCCGCTCGCGAACCCGCACTGGGGACTTAAGGCGAGTTGCTCCAGCGGTAGAAAGCGGCTCGCCTCCTCGATGCGCCGCGTGAGATCCTCGCGCCGCTCGATTTGTCCACGCTTGGTGGTGACGAGGCCGAGGACGACGGTCTTGCCCTTCGGGACGAGTCGGAGCGGCTCGAACCCGCCCGCTCTCGAGGTGTCGTACTCGAGGAAGTATCCGTCCACGCCCACTTCGTTGAAGAGCACCTCGGCGACCGGCTCGTAGCCTCCGGAGGCCATCCAGTTGCCGGCGAAGTTTCCGCGGCACAGGTGCAGGCACACCACCATGTCGGCCGGCCGCCCCGCGATCGCCTCGTTGATGAGCCTCGCGTACGTTCGCGGCAAGGCGTCCGGGTCCTCCCCGATGTTGCGCCGGACATCCTCGCGCAGCGCCGGATCGCAGAGGTAGGCGAAGTTCACCTCATCGAGCTGCAGGTAGCGGCAGCCGGCGGCGGCGAGATCCGCGATCTCCTCGCGGTAAACGCGCGCGAGATCGCGATAGAACTCCGCGAGATCGGGATAGGCCGCCGAATCGATCCCCGCGCGTCCGCCGCGGAAATGCACCACGCTCGGGGAGGGGACCGTGATCTTGGGTATCGCGTGCGCGATGGATCCGAGGAATTTGAAGTCATCGACGAAGAGCGGCGCCGGCCGGGCGAGCTTGCCCACGACGCGCACGGTGTGAGGACGGCCCTCGGCGTCTCCCTTCTCGCTGTGGAAGTGAATGGTGAATTTCGACGCGGCGGGCTCGACATTCGCGAACTTGAGCAGAAAGTCCGTCTGCCACGAGGCGCGGTTGAACTCCCCGTCGGTGACCGCCTGGAGCCCGATCTCCTCCTGACGGCGCACGACCTCGCGGATTGCCGCGTGCTGGATGCTCGCGAGCTCATCGCGGCTCGCCTCGCCTTTGCCGAAGCGCTCGCGCGCGCGAACCAGCTCGGGCGGGCGCACCAGGCTCCCCACATGATCGGCGCGAAACGGAGGGCGTGTACGGGCCATCTCAAACGCTCAGCTTGAAGAGCTTGCGCACATTGTCCTCGAAGATCATCTTCTTCTCGGCTGCGCTCAGCCACTCGAACGAGCGAATGTAGGGTGCGGTGTGATCCATGGTCTCGCCGGTGTCGGGATCGACCGCCGCTCCGACGCCCGGGCACTCGGTCCCGAACAGACAGTGCTCGGGACCGATCGTCTCGATGAGCAGCCGCAGTGCCCCGGGGGTGTACAGCACCGTGTCGAAATAGAGCCTCTTGAGGCGCGTGGAGAAGCGGCGGTTGCCGCGCAGGGAGGCCGACTCGAAGCGTCCGAGCTGATAGGGAATCGCCCCCCCGCCGTGCGAGACCAGGATCTTCAGGCTCGGGAAATCATCGAGCACGGTCGAATTGACGAGGTTGTAGACCGCGATCGATTCCTCGTTGATGAAGTGCAGCGAGTACGGCGTGCGCTCCGAGCGCGAGCCGCTCGAGTGGATGTGCGCGGGCACGTCGAGCTCACAGAGCTTCTCGTAGAGGGGGTACCAGTAGCGTTCGCCGAGTCCCGGCGCCTCGGTTCCACTATTCTCGTAGGGGTCCGGATTGAGGAGACAGCCCTTGAAGCCGAGCTGCTTCACGCAGCGCTCGAGCTCGGGGATCACGTTCTCGATCGGCTCGCCTGCCGCCTGCGGCAGTCCGCACACCGGCACGAAGCGGTCGGGAAGGAGCCGGCACTGGCGGTGGATGAGCGTATTGACCTCCTCGCAGAACCAGTGCACGAGCTTTCCGGGCCGCTCGGAATGCATCATCTGGAAGGGCCGGGGGGAGATGAGCTGCACGTCGGTGCCGTGGCGCTTGAGCAGATCGAGGTGTCCGGCAGGACCGATTTCGGTCTTGTTCGCCGCCGCGAGCAGCTGCTCGTCGCTGACCCGCACAGCGCCGCGACCGTGAGCGCCGCGATGCGCGAGCAGCGTCCCCTTGTACGCCCACAGCTCGACGGGGGCGCTCACGTGGCCGTGGCAGTCGATGATCATTGCGCGCTCTCCTCGAACTCATTCATTGCGAAGCATGCGCTCGTACTCGGCTCCCATCACCTCGCTGACGGGTGCGCCCTCACGCAGCCGGCGCAGCATCGCCGTCTCGCGCGCGGCGATGGCCTCGGCGGTGTCGAGCACCTCGGCCAGGCGGTCCGCGCGCACGAAGACCACGGCGCTCGCATCCGCGAGCGCGTAGTCCCCGGGGTGGACCTCCACGTCCGCCACCTGCACGGGAACATCCGTGCCCGCCTCGAGGATGCGGCCGCGGGCGGTGCGTGCCGTGATGGCGCGGCAGTAGATCGGAAAGGCGAGCTCGCGCGCCTCGTCGATGTCGCGCACCGCACCGTCCGCAATCACCCCTGCGATGCCGCGAAGCTGGGCGCCGCAGGAGAGAATGCCACCCCAGCAGGCGGCATCGATACCGCTACGCTGCTCGATCACGATGACATCCCCGGCGGCGCACGCCTCGATCGCCGTCGTGCCGAGATGGCGGGGTTTTGAGCCGGACTGCGCGCGCGGCGTCACACCGCCCGCAACCAACCGCACCGTGTGGACACGCCCGGCGATGCGCGCCGGGACCGTCGCTGCGAGAAGACCGGTGACGCAGCCGCCGAGCGACAGCCGGTCGAGCGCATCCGACAAGGCGCCACTGTCCAGGCGCGCGAGCCGCCGCAAGGCCTCTGCGGGGAGGGTCTCCGGTTCGCCGGTGCTTGCCACGGCGATCGATCGCTCCTGCTCAGCGCCAGTAGATGAAGCCGTTCGCCGTGCCGGTTCCCGCCTCGGAGCGGTAGCACGGCTGGTACTCGACGGCCTCGCCGCTCAGGTCCGTCTCGAGCAGAGCCCCGGCGGCGGCGATCCAGTTCTTGAGCTCGGATGAGCCGGATTGCAGGTAGCTCTCATCGATGCGGCACAGGGCCTCGGCGTCACGCCGCGCGAGCGCATCGAACATCACCCGGTCGAGTTCCTCGTCGATGACGAAGTGGCTCATGCCGCCCGAGCCGAACACCGCGACTCTTTGCTTGCCGGGCCACGAGCGGATGGCTCGGCCCACGAGGCGGCCGAGCTCGAAGCAGCGCCGCGCGCTCGGCTGATTGGGCGGATAGAACGTGTTGGAGATGATCGGCACGTTGGGAATCACCCGATCGCGCATGATCTGGCGATAGATGAACCCGAAGGCGTGCGGCATGCCGCTCGACCAGTGTCCGGGATGCACGGGCAGGCGCTGCGAGGTGGCGACATCGAAGCCGGCCGCCATCGCCGAGCGGATGATGTGCAGCGCCAGCTCCGGCAGTGCGGGATATTCGGTGTATTGCGGCGGACTGTGACCCCAGGCGGCCTCGTGAATGCCGGGCGGCATCCGTGCCACCTGCTCCGGGGTCGCCGGTCCGTCCCAGAGCGTCGGGCCGCGGAACACCGTGATCGCCGGCATCACGTCCTCGAGGAACAGCTCGCTCTGATCGTTCCCGAAGATCACGGCCGCATCGGGCGCCACGGCCGCGAAGGTGTCGGCCATCCGCTCGATCGCGCGGCGGCAAGCCGCGGCGCGCCGCTCGCGCTGCTCGAGGGTGCACTGCGCGGCGAGGTTCTCGCCGCTTCGGAGCTCGACGAGCGCGTCGAAGTCGTAGGTTCGGCCCCTGAAGGGATGGTCCTTCTTCTTGCGATCGGCCGGCACCCGGAGCAGCCACTGCTCGGGCGTGGTCGAGAGCGTCGGGCCGTGCGAGGTCCACATTCCAAGGACGATTTCAGCCATGACTCACTCGAAACGCGCTGCGCCGCGAGGCGATCCGCCCCGAGTTTACCGCTCTACGCGGCTCGCCCAGTACTGCTCCATCCGGCGCCGCATGGCCGCATCGGGCAGCATGCCGCGCGCCGCTTTCTGGTTGTCCTCGAGGTGCGCGACCTTCGTCGAGCCTGGGATCGCGCAGGTGACGGCCGGATGCGAGATGACGTACTTGAGCAGGAACTGACTCCAGCTGGTGACGCCGATGTCGCCGGCCCAGGGCGGCAGCGGAATGCTTTGGACCTCGCTCATCAGGCTTCCGTGCACCAGGGGTATGTTCACCAGGACCGCGATCCGGCGCTCGAGCGCGAGCGGGAAAATCGTCTTC
>JASHUC010000494.1 GCA_030040235.1 Gammaproteobacteria bacterium
TGCCACAACGACCGGGTGGCGCCGGAGCTGCGCGGAACGACGCTGGCGGCGGGCGTCATCGTGAGCGCCGTACGGGCAGGACCGGGCGGGATGCCGAGCTTTGCGCCGAGTGAGCTGAGCGATGCCGAGCTCGAGCAGCTCGCCGAGTGGATCGTCTCACAGAGCAAGCCCTCGGTCACCGGGACGGACCGGGGAGCGCGCATGCCCCGGCACGCCTCGCGAGAGCGGCCCCAATGAGCGGCGGCCTGTTGCAGCCGGACCGTGCTCGCGGGAAGATTGCCAACCCCCATGAGGGGCAATAACAGGAACAACGCCATGCGACTCCCTGCAGTGCTCTTCTCCGGAATCCTGGTCGCCGGGACGGCGTTTGCTGCATTGCCAAACGGAACGAAGGCGCCGGATTTCACGACCGAGGCCTCGCTCGGCGGCAAGGTCTTCAAATTCTCGCTGACCGATGCGCTGCGCAGAGGTCCGGTAGTGCTCTATTTCTATCCGGCTGCGTTCACGCCCGGATGCACCATCGAGGCGCACGATTTCGCCGAGGCGACCAGCCAGTTCAAGGCACTCGGCGCGACCGTGATCGGGGTGTCGCACGATAACATCGACACGCTCCAGCGCTTCTCGGTGAGCGATTGCCGTAGCAAGTTCGCGGTCGCCGCCGATCCGACCCAGCGCATCATGAAGGCCTACGATGCGGTGCTCGCGCGGATGCCGACGCTCGCGAATCGCACCTCGTATGTCATCGCGCCGACGGGCGAGATCCTGTATTCGTACACGGACCTGAAGCCCGACCAGCACGTGGCGAACACCCTCGCGGTGGTCCGCCAGTACGTGGCCCGGCACCGGGGCGGCTGAATCCCTTAGACCCTGACGGCGCCGGGCCCCCCGTGTAGCATGGGGTTCTCGCAATCATTGGACGGGCGTCTCGAGGAGGACTGGTGAGCGCAGTGGAAGAGGGCCTGGGGTCCTCGGCAGCGACGGCTGCGGGTACGCCGAAGGGCGGCTCGCCGAGCCCGGGTTCGGCGTCCCCGCCCGGGGATAGCCTCTCCGCCCAGGGGAAGCTGCTCGCCCGGCTGCTGCGGATGTTCGGCGACCCGCCGGTCGAGCTCGCGCTGTGGAACGGGGAGCGCATTGCTCCGGCGCGCGTCTCGCCCGTGGCGACGGTACGGCTCGCCGATCGCGGCGTGCTGCTCGCCCTGATGCGCGATCCGCAGGTCGCTTTCGGCGACCTCTACAGCGAGGGCCGAATCGAGATCGAAGGCGGTCTCGTCGCGCTCCTCGAAGGGGTGTATCGGGGCTCGGCGCGCGCCGATCGAAGCTCGTTCGTTCGCCGGGTGCTGCGCCGGCTGCACCGGCCGCGCACCAACACCCTGGGCGGCTCGCGCGACAACATCCATCATCACTATGACATCGGCAACGAGTTCTACGCGCTGTGGCTCGGAGAGACCATGGCGTACACCTGCGCCTACTATCCGAGCGCCGCGGCCTCGCTCGAGGAGGCGCAGACGGCGAAGATGGATCATGTGTGCCGCAAGCTGCGCCTGCGGGCCGGAGAGCACGTGGTCGAGGCCGGTTTCGGCTGGGGGACCCTCGCGCTGCACATGGCCCGCCGCTACGGCGTCAAGGTGCGTGCCTTCAACATCTCGCACGAACAGGTGCAGTACGCGCGCGAGCGCGCGCGGGCCGAGGGACTCGCCGAGCGCGTGGAGTACGTGGAGGACGATTACCGCAACATCACCGGGCGCTACGACGCGTTCGTCTCGGTCGGAATGCTCGAGCATGTCGGCATCGAGAACTACCGGGCGCTCGGGGCCGTCGCGGCGCGCTCGCTCGGGAGCAACGGCCGCGGACTCATTCACTCCATCGCGCGCAACTATCCCGCGCGATTGCACCCGTGGATCGAGAAGCGCATCTTTCCGGGCGCCTGTCCGCCGTCGATCAGCGAGATGGCGCCACTCTTCGAGCCCTTCGACTTCTCGATTCTCGATCTCGAGAATCTGCGCCTGCACTACGCGCAGACCCTGAGGCACTGGCTCGAGCGCTTCGAGGCGCACAGCGAGCGGGTGCGGGCGATGTTCGATGAGAAGTTCGTGCGCATGTGGCGGCTGTACCTCGCGGGGTCGATCGCCGCCTTCACCACGGGCACGCTGCAGCTCTATCAGGTCGTCTTCGCCCCCCGCGACAACAACGACATCCCGCTCACGCGCGAGTACCTGTACTCGTGAAGCTCTGGGACGTGGTGATCGTGGGCGGCGGCCCGGCGGGCTCGAGCGCCGCCCGGAGACTGAAACGCGCGGGGGCCGAAGTGCTCGTGCTCGACAAGGAGCGCTTCCCGCGCCTGAAGCTCTGCGCCGGCTGGATCACCCCGGAGGTGGTCCGCGACCTCGAGATGGATCCCAAGGATTATCCGCACCGCTTCCTCACCTTCGACCGGCTGCACGCCCACTTGAAGGGGATTCACCTGCGCCTGCCCTGCATTCAGCACTCGATCCGGCGTTTCGAGTTCGATGCGTGGCTGCTCGAGCGCTCGGGCGCCGCCTTCGAGCAGCACACCGTGCGCACCCTGCGCCGCGTCGCGGACGGCTACACGATCGACGATGCCTACCGCTGCCGGTATCTGATCGGCGCGGGCGGCACGCGCTGCCCGGTCTACCGCACGTTCTTTCGCGAGGCGAACCCGCGCGCGAGCGAGCTGCAGACCGTCACTCTGGAGCACGAATTCCCCTACGACTGGCAGGACCCGGATTGCCACCTCTGGTTCTTCGAGAAGGGGCTGCCGGGCTATTCCTGGTACGTGCCGAAGGCGAGCGGCTGGCTCAACGTCGGTGTCGGCGGCATGGCCGAGCGTCTCAAGCAGCGCGGCGACGATATCAAGCGCCACTGGGCAGCCTTGATCGCGCGGCTGAGCCGCAGGCTCGCGCGCGGTGCCGCCTGCGAGCCCACCGGATACAGCTACTACCTGCGAGGCAGCGTCGAGGTTGCGCGCATCGAGAATGCCTTCGTGACGGGCGATGCCGCCGGACTTGCCACGCGCGATATGTGCGAGGGCATCGGTCCTGCGGTGCGCAGTGGACTGCGCGCCGCGCGCGCGATCCTCGGGGAGTGCGAGTACGGGCTCGGCGACCTCGACGCGGCGAGTCTCGGAGGCGGCCTCGCGAGCCGGGC
>JASHUC010000495.1 GCA_030040235.1 Gammaproteobacteria bacterium
CGCCCGCACACACGGCATCCTGCGCACCGAGCGCATCGGTCACCCACTCGAAGACCGTGCGACCGTAGTAATCGAGACCGCGCACCAGCCGCGGATTCACCTCGAAGGGGATGCCGAGGGAGGCGAGCCCCGCGCACAGCGCATCGAAGTGCGCACGCGATTCGGCATCGAGGTGCTCCGTGAGGAGCGGTGCCCGCGCGATGAGCGTCTGCATCTCCGGGTTCTTGCTATCGAGGATGCGCAGCGGATTCACCGCAAGTCGGCGCCGGCTATCGGCATCGAGACGCGACTCGTGGGCGCGGAAATAGCTCGCGAGCGCGGCCCGGTACAGACCTCTCGATTCGGGCGTGCCGAGGGAGTTGACCTGCAGCCTCACCCGAGCGACGCCGAGCCGTTTCCACAATCGCGCGAGCAGCGCGATGAGCTCCACATCCACGTCCGGACCCGGAAGGCCGATCGCCTCGACGTCGACTTGGTGGAACTGCCGGAAGCGCCCCTTCTGGGGCTTCTCGTGCCGGAACATCGGCCCCACGCACCACAGCTTGTGGCGCTGGCCGCGCAGCATGCCGTTCTCGATGATTGCCCGAACGATTCCAGCCGTCGCCTCGGGGCGCAGCGTGAGCGACTCGCCGCCCTGATCGGTGAAGGTGTACATCTCCTTCTCGACGACATCGGTGTACTCGCCGATCGCCCGCTGGAAGAGCTCCGTGTGCTCGACCATCGGGACGCGAATCTCCGCATAGCCGTAGTCCTCGAGCAGCTCCCGCGCCGCGGTCTCCAGCCGCTGCCACGGGCCGATGCCGGCCGGCAGGATGTCGTTCATGCCGCGCACGGCCTGAATCTGTGCCGTCAATTGCTTTCCTCTCGAGTGCGGATGACCGTGGCCCGCTTCCTGCGGGCGGCGCCTAGTCAATCCCTTCCCGGTTTCCGCTCTTCATTGCCCGCTTCGGCGGCGGCAAGGCGTGACGGGGCGACGTGCCCGGAGCGATTGATGCGAAATTCGATGCTGACGTTGCGCGCGGCCCCGTCCGGAACGCTGACCGGGTGTCCGTCGAGCGCGAGCGCGACGCCGACCGGATTGCCGAGCACGACGCGCAGCGGCGGCGCGCCGCTCACCGTGCGGGTGGAATCCGCCGAGCCCACATCGAAGAACAGCCGCTCCCCCCGTGCGTCGTACACCTCTGCCCAGCTGTCCTCGGAGAAGTGCAGCTGCAGCTCGGAGATTCGCGGATGCGCGGCAGCGCTGCGCCGCGCAGAGGTGCCGGCCGTGCTCGCGGGCACGAGCTGCGCGAACTTCACCGCGCTCGAGTCGCGCGCGAGAGCCTGTGCGGCGGCGGGCGGGGTGGTGCCGTGATCGACTCGAGCAGGGGAAGGAGGCGGCGTGCCGCCGCTGTGTGCGGGCGTGGCGGCGGCGGCTGCGGCCGTCCGCGACGGGACCGTGCCGCTTGCGACCGCAGTGACGGCACGCTCGCTCGTCGCGACACCGCCGAGGTCACCGGCAATCCACCAGCCCGAGCCCACGAGCGCGACCACGATGATCACCGCCACTCCAGGCACCAGCCCGGTGTGCGCGGGCTCGCTGCTTCGCGTGATGGGCAGGCGCGTGAGGTCCGGTGGCTGCACGGCATGGGAGCTCACCGCATACAGCTCCTGCAGCTCGAGCGGGGACTCCCCGACGAGCTCGGCGTAATGGCGAAGATGTCCGCGCACGTAGACCGAGGCGCCGAACCCCGCGAACTGCTCGGCCTCGAGCGCCTCGATCGCGCCAGGATCGACATGCAGCTTCTCGGCGACTTCAACGAGGGACAGTCCAGCGCGCTCGCGGCCGTTCTTGAGGCGTGCGCCGATGCCCTCGCCCACCCCCGTCGCGTCAATTTCGGCGCTCACGGCCGGCTCACCCCGCATTGGGGCTCTGTTGCGAGAGTGCGCGCGTCTGCTGCGAGTCCGGAAAGTCGACCCGCAACCGCTCCTCGTAGTGCGCGACGCCGACGGGATCACCGAGCGCCCGCGAGATGCGCACCCCGAGGGCGAGCAGATCCGGGGTCGCGGTATAGACTTGGATGAAGCGATCGATCCGCACGCGCGCATCGCGCAGCTGTCCGTGCTGCATCTCGAGGGTCGCCAACTGGAAAACCGCCTCGGCGAAATTCGGCCTGAGCGCGATGGCGCGCAGCAGATTCGCCTTCGCCTCAGCGTCGCGGTGCTCCGATCGCAAGCAGACCGCGGCGTTCGTGTATGCGGCTTCGGGAGTCTCATAGAGCGGGTTGCGGGCCGTCTCCAAGAGCAGCTTCACGCCCTCGTTCACGCGGTGATCGCTGCACAGGTACACCGCGTAGTTGTTTGCGATCTTGGGGTCGTGCGGCGCCAGCCGCAGCGCCATGTGAAATTCCCGATCGGCATCGGCGGGCTGCTCGAGTCGCTCGAAGAGCAGCGCGAGCGCGCTGTGCACCATTGGGTCGCGAGGAGCCTCTTGCTCTGCGCGCTCGAGTTTGTCCTTGGCGAGCGCGAGATCGCCTCGATCCATGTACGCAACGCCGAGCTCGACGTTGTACTTCGCCGCCTCGGCGGGATCGGCCTTCACGGGCGGGAGTTCACGCGCGGTCGGCTGAGTGACCCTGGGTTTGCTCGCGCACGCTGCGAGTGCCGCAACCGCCGCGAGCGCGACGAGCGCGCCCCGCGCAATCGATCCCCCGGCGCCCCGGCGCGCGTTCACGGCTGCACCCGCACGCCGAACGTGCTTCTGCCCAGGCGTGCCGTGCCCCTGCGTCCGAGCCGCACCAGGGTGCGGTCGATCACGCGCCCCGCGAGCTGGCCACAGGCCGCGTCGATGTCCTCGCCCCGTGTGCGGCGGATCGTTGCGATGATGCCGAGCGAGTTGAGCTCGTCGCGAAAACGCACGATCTTCGCAGCCGGTGAGCGGCGATGCCGCGTGCCCGGGAAAGGATTGAACGGGATGAGATTGACCTTCGCCGGGTGCCCGGCGAGGAGCCGTGCGAGCCGGCGCGCCTGGTCGGGCGAGTCGTTGACACCCTCGAGCATCACGTACTCGAAGGTGACGCTGCGTCCGTTTTGCTCGTCGAGATAGTGCCAGCAGGCCTCGAGAAGCTCCGCGATGGGATGCTGGCGGTTGATCGGCACGAGCTCGTCGCGCAGCGCATCGTCGGGCGCATGCAGCGATACGGCGAGCGCCACGTTGACCTCCTCGGCGAGCCGATAGATCTGCGGCGCAAGCCCCGAGGTGGAAAGCGTGACACGTCGCCGGGACAGATCGAAGCCGTGATCGTCGAGAAAGATCTTGAGGGCCGGAACGACGTTGCGCAGGTTGGCGAGCGGCTCACCCATGCCCATCAGCACGACGTTGGTGATGGGCCGCTCGGCCGGGCGCTCGCCGAGCCGGGCCGGGATCTCGGCCGCCACGAGCTCGCGGTTTGCGAGCCACACCTGACCGACGATTTCCGCCGTGGTGAGGTGGCGGTTGAAGCCCTGCTGGGCCGTGGAACAGAACGAGCAGTCGAGCGCGCAACCGACCTGCGAAGAGATGCAGAGGGTGCCGCGATCGTCCTCCGGGATGAACACCATCTCGAAGGCCTGGGAGGCATCCGCTTTCAGGATCCACTTGCGCGTCCCATCGCCGGACTGCCGCACCTCCAGTATCTCGGGAACACGCACCTCGGCGTGCTCGGCGAGCTTGGCGCGGAAGCTCTTGGCGAGATCCGTCATCTGCTCGATGCGCGGCTCGCCGCGCTTGTAGATCCAGTGCGTGAGCTGGCGGGCGCGAAAGGGCTTGTCGCCGAGCTCGCTCACGTACGTCTCGAGCGCAGACCGCGTGAGGCCCAGTAGATTCAGGCGTTCGTACTCCGAGCCAGTGCCGCCGAGTTCAGTCACGAGCGATTTGAGCCCCGAGGAAAGATCTGCGTTGCCGCGAAAAAGTACCCGATCTCGAACGCCGCCGTCTGCGCCGAGTCGGACCCGTGAACCACATTCTGTTCGATGCTGTTGGCGAGGTCTGCGCGGATTGTACCCTTCGCGGCCTTCTTCGGATCGGTGGCGCCCATCAGCTCCCGATTTCGGGCAATCGCGTTGTCTCCCTGCAACACCTGCACGATGACGGGTCCCGAGGTCATGAAGCGCACGAGGTCGCCGAAGAACGGGCGCTCGCGGTGGACGGCGTAGAAACCCTCCGCCTCGGGTTGCGAGAGCTGCAGCATCCGGGCGGCAACGATGGTGAGTCCGGCCTGCTCGAACCGGCGATAGATCTCACCGATCAGGTTGCGGCCGACGCCATCGGGTTTGACGATCGAAAGGGTGCGCTCGAGCGCCATGCTATTGAACCTCCGGACAAAATACGTGGGTGCGGCTCCGGCCCAGACCACTTGGGAGCTCGCCTGCGGCGCCTGGATGGGGCTGCGCGGCGCGGCAGTCTACCGCGGCGCGCGGGCGCACGCCTATGGCAGATGCCACAAGCAGGCCTCGCAACCCCGGCTCGGGGCAGGTATCGAAGGCGGCCGCTAGACGCTGAAGCTTTCTCCGCAGCCGCACTCCCCCTTCACATTGGGGTTGCGGAAGCGGAAGGCCTCGTTGAGACCCTGCTTCACGAAATCGACGACCGTGCCGTCGATCAATGCCAGGCTCGAGGGGTCCACGAATACCTTCACTCCGTGGTCCTCGAACACGACATCATCCGGCCGGGCGTCGTCGGCGTAATTCACCACGTACGCAAAGCCCGAGCAGCCCGTCCGTCGAACGGCGAGCCGCAATCCCAGGCCGTGCCCGCGGGCCGCCAGAAACGACCGGACGCGCATTGCAGCCGAATCAGTGAGAGAAATTGCCATGCCGATCAAGATCGCCCCATCGGGGGCCAGCTCCGTAACGATGCGTTCAACGCATCTTCGATGACGAGCAGCCTGCCGAGTTTCTCGACAGGCACGCCCACCGTCCGCGCCCACGCCTGCGGGCCGCCGTGCAACGCCTGCTCGCGCCGTCCGCCCGGCAGAACGCCGCTCAGCCAAGCCGCGGTGGCCAGAGTATGAGGGCACCCGCGCGCCTCAAAGCGTGCATCCTTCACACTGTCTCCGTCCACGAGCAGGTGAAAGCGCACCCACACCTCCTCGCCCGGGCCCCCGGCCTCCCCGTGCAGCACGGTGCCCGCATCGTCCGCGATCACACCCGCGCCGGGGAGTTCCCGGAAAAGTCGGGCGGCTTCCCCCTTGATGGGGGCAGCGGCGAGGGGGTCAAGCGGCCCACGAGCAGCATCGAGCAGTCCTGCGCGCTCACCGGCGCTTATCGGCCCGTTCCTCGGGGGCGCCGCCGCGCATGCCCCGGCGGATACCCCTGCCCCGCCACCGCCACGTCGCGGACAGACGGCGCGGAGCCGGACAAGCTCGCGGCTGACCTCCCCGACGGCGTAATCGATTTCTTCTTCCGTCGTGAAGCGCCCTAAGCTGAAGCGCAGCGAGCTCTCGGGGAGCCGCGAGCCGCGTCCGAGCGCGCGCAGGACGTAGGAACCCTCACCCGTTGCCGAGTGACACGCCGACCCGGTGGAGAGGGCGAGGCCGCTGAGGGCCGCGACGAGGCTCTCGCCGTCCACCTCCTCGAAGAACACGTTGAGGATCTGCGGCACTCGCGGGGCGGATTCCCCGTTGAGCTGCACGCCGCCGCAGCGCGCGATCCCGCTCCACAAGCGATCCCGAAGCGCAGCCAGACGCGCATGGTCGCTGCTGAG